>JAQTPJ010000132.1 GCA_028712915.1 Candidatus Omnitrophota bacterium | reverse complement strand
ATAAACTAGCTACCGCATCCTGGTATATTAATTCATCGACACCCTCTCTATAATACAGGTCGGCGAATTCCTCGGCTGTGCCAAGCACGCGGTAGCCATCGAATTGAATCCCCTTAACAAGGTTGGGCCCTTTAATATCTAATCTGGCTATAACTCTTACGCTTTTCATTATGCTAATAAAATGTTAAACAATGGTCCAGCCGCCATCCACAACGAGATTATGGCCCGTAACATACCTTGAAGCATCTGATGCGAGATATATTGCAGCTCCGACAACATCTTCTTTATCTGCCATTCTCTTAAGCGGAACTTTACGGTTATAGTTTTGCACAAATTTAACAGGCTGCCTGTCGTATATGCCTCCGGGAGAAATACAATTTACTCTAACGTTGTATTTCCCGTAGTAAGAAGCCAAATATTTAGTAAATGTAATAATGCCGCCTTTTATGGCTGAGTAAGCGGCGGGCGTGGTCATCTTTGTATCTTTGTAAATAGAAAAGTCCGGGCCCACCATTCCATAAATAGAAGCCATATTAATAATTGAGCCTCTCTTCTGTTTCTTCATATACTCGGCTATCTTCTGGCAGGAAATAAAGAAACCAGTAAGATGCATATCTACATTCTTTTTCCAGGATTTAACGCTTACGTATTCAAATTTCACTCCCCAGTCCTTTGTCTTGGGATAAACACAATTAATCCAGGCATCTATCCTGCCGTATTCTTTACCTATATAATTTATTAAGTTGATTACCGATTTTTCCTTTGTTATATCTAAATACTTAAAAGACGCCTTTAAATTTAAACTCGTTAATCTCTTTACATAGATATTCCCTTTTTCCGCGTCGATATCAGCCAAAATAACCATAGCTCCCATCTCAGCCAATCCCCTGACCAATTCTTTTCCTATGAGGCCTGCTCCGCCTGCGACAACAGCGACTTTGCCCTGTAGATTAAATATATTATCGTATTTCATCTTTCCATATCCCTTCTTTTAACAGAAATTCAACTATCTTAAAATCTGCCTCGCAATCGATATCCAGACGAGATAATTCAGGCATCACATAACACATACTCTTATTTGATATCGCCGTAGCATTATTTTCGTCTAATAAATAATCTCTTGCGTAAACATAAATAGATGCGTTCATGTCATAAACCATAGGCGCGCTCTGCCGTCTTACTATATTTGAATTATCTGATTGTCTAACCAACTTGACATAGCCATCGTCTTTTAATTCCACCATATTAAAATAAGGATTCCTGTGGCTGGGGGTTACGCTAAAAAGAGTTTTGGGGCGTTTTTCCAGAAACATCTTAAGGCACCCATCGATATCCGCTATGCGCCTTAAAGGAGCAGTTGCGTCAAGATCAACAATCACCTCATATTCCTTGCCAAATGCTTCTTCTGCCTTTATCAAGGCATCTCTTAGAACTGGTATTTTCCCCATACTGTCCGTGGCCAATTCTTGTTTTCTCATAAAAGGGACTTTTATGCCTTCTGCCTTGGCAATGCCGGCAATCTCTGCGGAATCAGTAGAACAAATTATATCCGTAGCTTTTCCCCACTCGACAGCCTGCCTAATAGTGTGAGAAATTAAAGGTACCCCCAATAAAGGCTTAATATTTTTATTCTTAAGCCCCTTGGAACCCCCTCTTGCCGCAATTGTAAGAAGTATATTCATTAATCCCTTCTACTTATGGCGAAAACCGCGAAACCCGACATTCCTGTCTAAATATAATCTTCGCGCGTCTTCCAGCGTAGCTTTTAATTTATTATTAAAATAATTGTTAATTAACCGGGAATTCGCCTCTAATAAAAGCTCGTGGAATTTATCATCGCTTATATTAGTAAAATTAACTGTCAGCAAATCCGAATTTACATGTTTATTCTCGTAAAAATCCTCGCAATCTTTAAGCAACCCTTTTTCTATGGCATAGTAGTAAAGTTCACAGCCGGGATATGGCGTTACAGGACGGATAGTGCGCAATTGGGCGCCATCATCATATTTCAACAAGAATCCCACTCCTTTATTTAAAGTCTCCTTGTTGTCCCCGATATTTCCAAAGATAATATTTAAGCCAGGGCTTATGCCTACAGCCAAAGTAGCCTCTATGCCCTTGATAACCTGATCAACCGTTAAATTCTTTTTCATATTCTTGAGCACCTGATCATCCATAGCCTCAATACCGTAATTTATAAATGAACACCCGGCCTGTTCCATAAGTTTAAGCACTTCCGGCCTGGCAAAATTCAACCTGCCGTTACAATTCCATTTAATATTTAATTCGGCTCTTATAAAATCTTCACATAGACTTACTGTCCTTTTTATGGACGACATCAGAAGCTCATCCTGAAAAGACACATAATTAATACCGTATTTTTGTTTTAAGAATTTGATTTCGTCAATAATACTCTGGTTGCTCCTGGGCCTAAAACCTTCATCCATGCGGTAACAAAAATTGCATTGGAATACGCAGCCCCTGCCGGAAATCATATCTATTACAAAATCCCTGTTTGTGCAATTAGGAGCCCTTCTTAATTTATGATAATCTACGGGAAATAAATCATAAGCCGGCAAAGGCAGCGAATCTATATCTTTTATAAGCGGCCTGCGTTCATTAACAATTATTTTATCTCCTTCACGAAATGCTATTCCTTTAACCGAAAAAAACGAACCCTTATCGTTTATAGCCTTTAATAGCTCGATAATCGTATCTTCGCCTTCTCCTATCACAACTGCATCCGCCTGGGTCTTTCTAAGGAAAAACTCAGGCTCAGGCGAAGGGCCGTGTCCGCCAATTATATAAAATGGCCTATTTCTTGATCTATTTATTGCCTGTGAAATCTTAAGCAGCTTTCTATATTCATAATACCCGCCTATTATGCTAAGGCCTACCATATCGAATCTGTTTTTGTCCAGGTATTCGGTAAGGTGCTCATCGGGATAATGAAACATATCCTGGTTATATATCTGTACTTCATGGCCATTTTTTCTAAGCACTGCCGCGATATACGATAATCCCATAGGAAATATCTGTATAAAAGAATCGTTATCGTAAACTACCAATAATATTTTCATATTTTCATAGTTTTATATAGTGTTTACTTAAAGTCATTCCAATTAAACAACTCGTCTTTAATCTTATTCCGCTTTAGAATCAACCCTATGATACTATCTAATTCTTTCGGTACGATTCCCGATCCGGGCCTTTTTATTTCAATCATTTCCCGGAATATTTTCTCTCCTGCCTTCAAATCTCGCACAGCGACTAAACTCTTACGCGCCGCTTTCATATTTTCTTTTTCGCAACTCTGCGGCCTTTTTATGCCATTACCCAAACTAACTTCTGTATTACGTATTGCCTTTACAAGTTGTTTTAACTCTTTTGGCTCTAAAGACGCCTTGTGGTCAGGGCCAGACATATTTTTATCAAGCGTAAAGTGTTTCTCTATTATTGTTGCCCCTAATGCGACTGCCGCAACTGAAGCCTCTATGCCTTCAGTATGATCAGAATAACCTACGGGGCAGCGAAATTCTTTTT
>JAQTPJ010000008.1 GCA_028712915.1 Candidatus Omnitrophota bacterium | reverse complement strand
CGTATTAACCAAAGAAGAAGGCGGAAGGCATACACCTTTCTTTAAAGGTTACAGGCCGCAGTTTTATTTCAGGACTACCGATGTTACGGGAACAGTTACTTTACCGCAGGGCGTAGAAATGGTTATGCCTGGTGATAATATTGCCGTAGAAGCGGAATTGATTATACCGATCGCCATGGAGAAAGAGCTGAGATTTGCTATTAGAGAAGGCGGACGCACAGTCGGCGCAGGTGTAATTTCTGAAATAATTGCCTAAAGAGCAAAAAGCAATAAAGCAGTAAGAAATAAGAGCGAAGATGATACTTATATTAAGGTAAGGTTTATCATCCTGTTCGCTAGGGTTATATAATAATGGCAAAAGAACAAATAATACGGATTAAACTCAAGGCATACGATCATCGTCTGATCGATCAGTCAGCTGCTGAGATAGCTGAGACGGCTAAACGTACGGGCGCAAAGGTATCCGGCCCGATTCCTTTACCAACCAAGAAGGAAATTTACACGGTTAACCGTTCTCCTGTTATCGATAAGAAATCGCGCGAGCAATTTATGCTGGCAACTCATAAGCGGCTTCTGGAATTAGTTGCTCCTACAGCCAAGACTATAGACGCCTTGAAAAAATTGAATCTGCCTGCAGGCGTGTACGTTGAAATAAAGTAGTATGCAGGAGAGGTTGAGATGAATGCTATCTTAGGTAGAAAAATTGGTATGACCAGAATTTTTGATGAGAATGGCGTGTCTATTCCCGTCACGGCTATTTCTGCAGGGCCTTGCGTTGTCTTGGGCCTTACTGATAAAAATGTCCGTTTGGGTTATGAAGACTTAGAGGAAAAAGACGTCAAGAAACCGCAATTGGGCATGTTTAAGAAACTCAATATTTCGCCTAAACGCATAATACGGGAAATAAGGGGCATACCTAAAGACTCCGATATTCAGGTGGGTTCTCAAATAAAGGCCGATATATTCAAGAGCGGAGATTTTGTGGACGTTGTCGGAGTTTCTATCGGCAAGGGATTTCAGGGCGGTATGAAGCGCTGGAATTGGAAATGCGGAGATTCAGCGCACGGTTCTATGAGCCATCGCCGCATAGGTTCATTAGGTTCTAATACTACCCCGGGTAGGGTTTTTAAAGGAAAACATCTTCCCGGGCATATGGGCAATGCCAGGACTACCGTGCAGAATTTGAAAATTGTTAAAGTAGACGCGCAGAATAATTTATTGCTCATAAAAGGGCAGGCCCCCGGTTTTGACAATGGGCTTTTGATAATAGGCAAGGCAAAAAAGAAACAAAACAAGAAGAAATAGAACAAGAGATAATGAAGCAAAGCAAGAAACAAAAAGATAGCGCTAAGGAAAAAAAGGCAGTTGTATTATCTGTCTTGGATATCTCCGGCAAAGAGGTAGAAAAATTAGAGCTCAGCCCCAGGATATTCGACGGCAAGGTAAGCACGGCGAGCATATACCGCGCTGTCCATAATTATTTAGCCAATAGAAGGCAGGGCTCGGCTTCCACCAAGACAAGAAGCGATGTCTCCGGAGGAGGCAAGAAACCCTGGCGTCAGAAAGGAACCGGTCGCGCAAGAGTCGGCAGCACGCGTAATCCTCTTTGGCGGCACGGCGGGGTTGTTTTTGGTCCGCACCCCAGAGATTTCAGTTATTCGCTGCCTAAGAAGATTAAGCAGTCGTCTTTAAGGTCAATCATAAACAATCGCGCTTTAGAAAATAATATAATTGTTTTAAACAGCCTGGTTTTGTCTGATTGTAAGACAAAGACTTTTGTCAATATACTCAAGAAATTAAAGATTAAAGACGGTTCACTTGTAGTCATAAATTCTATGGACGACAATATAAGATTGGCAACAAGGAATATTCCTAATGTGCAGTTAAGAGATGCCAAGAGTGTAAATACCTACGATATTTTAAGTTTTGAGAAGATGCTTATCACCAAAGATGCTTTGCGTATTTTAACGGAGAGGGTTAAATGAAATACCCCGACATTATAAAAACATTAATACATACGGAAAAAAGCACAATCCAGGAAGGCGAAGGAAAATTCTTCTTTTGGGTAAATAAATCCGCCACTAAGCCTCAGATTAAAAAGGCAGTTGAAGATATTTACAAAGTAAACGTAGAAAAAGTCAATACATGCATTATGCCGAGAAAGGCAAAGAGGGTAAGGCAGCAATTAGGCTATGTCAGCGAGTGGAAGAAGGCAATCGTAACGCTAAAAGAAGGCCAGAAGATAGACGTAAAGTAGGTAATTATGGGCATAAAAAAATTCAAAGCAATTACACCGGGTACACGCTGGGCGGAGATTTCTGATTTTTCAGAGATAACCAAAGATTATCCGGAAAAAAGTTTAATCGCGCCTTTGAGAAAGACAGGCGGGCGCAATAACTACGGGCGAATTACTTCTTGGCAGCGCGGCGGCGGGCATAAACAGATGTACCGCATTATCGATTTTAAGCGCGATAAATTGGATGTTGCGGCAAAAGTTATAGCAATCGAGTATGACCCTAATCGTTCTTCGAGAATAGCGTTGCTGGAATATCCTGACAAGCAAAGAAGTTATATTATCGCTCCTTTAGGATTAGGGGTGGGAGAAGAGATTATAAGCACCAAAGGTTCCAATGTGGAAATTAAAGTAGGCAATTGTATGCCTTTGAAGTATATTCCTTTAGGTACGCCGGTTCATAACATAGAACTTTCAGCAGGAAACGGCGCTCAGATAGTGCGTAGCGCAGGCAGTTCTGCCCAGATTATGGCTAAGGAAGGCGAGTTTGCCCATATGAGGATTCCTTCCGGAGAAGTGCGTTTGATTAACCTTGATTGCAGGGCGGTAATAGGCCAGGTCGGAAATGTAGAGCATGAGGCGTTATCTTTAGGTAAAGCAGGCAGGTCACGCTGGTTAGGCAGAAGGCCCAATGTCAGGGGAAGCGCCATGAACCCAATCGACCATCCGCACGGCGGCGGCGAAGGAAAAGCCGGGCAAGGCAACCCTCATCCCGTTACGCCTTGGGGCATGCCTACAAAGGGTTACAAGACGAGGAAAAAGAAGAAATATTCAGAAAGATTTATAGTAAAACACAGGAAATAATTTAGAGGTATAATATGCCACGTTCACTAAAAAAAGGCCCTTTTGTTGACGAACACTTACTGGAGAAAGTAGAAAATCTGCGCAGGCGTGGGGTTAAGCAACCAATTAAGACATGGTCAAGGCGTTCTACAATAATTCCTGATTTTATAGGTTATACCATTGCCGTATATGACGGCAGGAAGCATGTCCCTATATTTATTACTGAAAATATGGTAGGCCATAAATTAGGCGAGTTTGCCCCTACGAAAATATTCAGGAAGCATGGCGGCGTAAAAGCAAAGAAAGAACCGGATAAAACATAATATTATAGTAAAAATGATTGCAAAGGCAGAATTAAAATTTACAAGAGGTTCGGCAAGAAAGATACGCCAGGTGATTGATTTAATCCGTAACCTTGACGTGCAAGACGCTTTTTCGATATTAGCCAATATAGACAAAAGGCCCAGGGTAGTGGTAGAGAAGTTGCTCAAGTCTGCTGTAAGCAATGCCAAGAACAAAGGATTAAAAGAGGAAGATTTATATATTTCCAAAATTGTGGCTGATGAGGCTGCCAGATGGAAGAGGTATAAGTCGGCTGCTTTCGGCAGGGCCATGGAAATCTTAAAGAGAACGTCTCATATTAAAATAGAATTGGATTTAAAACCGGGAACAAAACGATAAAGTCGGAGGAATAGTGGGACAAAAAGTTTCACCATTAATTTTAAGGATAGGTTTTATAAAAAACTGGAATTCTTTGTGGTTTGCCAAACCGCAGAGTTTTCATAAATTTTTAGACGAAGATTATAGAATACGCCGTTATGTAAAGGAAAAATTCAAACAGGCGGCTGTTTCCAGGGTTGTCATCGAGCGTTTGGCCGATAAAGTAAACGTAAAAATTTATACAGCCCGTCCCGGAGTGATTATTGGGCGCCACAGGGCGGATATTGAGAAACTTAATGAAAAGATAAAAGATATTACTAGCAATAAAGAAATAGCCATTGATATAAAAGAGATAAAGAACCCTTTTACGGATGGGCAATTGATCGCAGAGAATATAGCATTTCAGCTGGAAAAGCGCGTTGCCTTCAGGCGTGCGATAAAGAGGGCAATTGAACAGTCGCGGCTTGCCGGCATAAAAGGTATCAAGGTTAGCTGTTCCGGAAGATTGGGCGGCGCGGAAATAGCCAGGAGGGAAAATTATAAATTCGGAAAGATTCCCCTCCAGACGCTAAGGGCAGATATAGATTATGGTTTTGCGGAGGCATTGACAACATACGGCCTTATCGGGGTAAAGGTTTGGCTGTATAAAGGTGATGCCTTGTTGGAAAAGCCGCAGCCCTCAAGCGAAGAGACACAGCAGCAATAGAAAAGGATTAAGATATGCCATTAATGCCCAAGAGAGTAAAGTATAGAAAGTTTCAAAGGGGAAGCCGTGCCGGTATAGCTGTGCGCGGTTCTAAATTGACATTTGGAGAATTCGGCTTGAAGTCGTTAGACAACGGCTGGATAAAAAATACGCAGATAGAAGCGGTAAGGGTAATTGTTGCCCGCAAGCTTCAGGGTGGAGGAAAGCTCTGGATTAGGATTTTCCCCCATAAGTCCGTTACAAAAAAACCAGCCGAAACCAGGCAGGGTAAAGGCAAAGGCGACTTAAGCTATTGGGTGGCGGTAGTCAAGAGAGGCGCGATAATATTTGAATTGGGCGGAGTTCCCGAAGAGTTAGCAAAGATAGCCTTGAGGTTAGCAGCTTTTAAATTGCCTTTACGCACAAAATTCGTAACCAGAGGGCATATAATTTAGAAAAATGAAAGCAACCGAATTAAGAAATTTAAATAAGGAAGATTTAGCGCAGAAGTTGACAGCCTTGTACGATGAGTTGCTAAAACTTAACTATCAAAAGCGGGTCGGCAATTTAGAGAAACCACACATGTTCCAAAGCATCCGCAAGGACATAGCGAGGATTAAAACGGTTTTAAGGGAGCAGGAGCTTAAGCAAAAATCTTAAGGCATAAAAACATGGACAATAAAAGAGCTAACAGGAAAGAAGAAGTCGGCATAGTCATAAGCGACAAGGCACAGAAGACTATCATAGTGAGGGTGCAGAGGCTGGTCAGGCATGATAAATATTCAAAGACTATAAAAAAGTTTAATAAATTCAAAGCGCATGATGAGAAGAATGAAGCTAAGGTTGGTGATAAGGTATCGATTGCAGAGACCAGGCCTATTTCTAAAGATAAGCGTTGGAGATTGGTTAAAATATTGAACAAAGCGGTTTTATAAATCGGAGATTAGTTAAGGATGATTTATTTACGTACCATATTAGACATAGCGGATAACACCGGAGCAAAAAGGGCAAGCTGTATCGGGGTTATTGGCCGTAAAGGCAAACTCTGCGCTACCATAGGGGATATCATCACGGTCAATATAAAAGATTCCAATCCCGATGCGATTGTCAAAAAAGGCGAGGTTGCCAAGGCTGTAATTGTGCGTATGAGGAGCCCTTTGAAACGGCCTAACGGCACATGTGTTAAATTTGAGTCTAATGCGGTAGTTTTTATTGATAACCAGCTCAATCCGCGCGGCACGAGAGTGTTTGGCCCGGTGGCAAGAGAGCTCAGGGATAAAAATTTTATGAAGATAGTTTCTTTGGCTCCCGAAGTAGTTTAGTTTTTCAGGTGGATTTATGTCAAAAATAAAAAAGAACGATACAGTGGCAGTGATTGCAGGCAAAGATAAAGGCAAAAAGGGAAAAGTCCTCTTTGTATTCTCTGACGATGACAAGGCGTTGATTGAGGGTGTAAATTTTGTCAAAAAGCATATGCGTAAGACTCAACAGGATCAGAAGGGCGGAATTAACCAGAAAGAAATGCCCATACATTTATCTAATATCATGCTTGTGTGCAAGCGTTGCAATAAACCCGTACGCGTTAAGATTTCTTATTTAAAGGATGGCTCAAAAACAAGAAACTGCAAATCATGTGGGGAGGTAATAGAATAATATGGTGCCCCGTCTTTTAGAAAGATATAGAAAAGAGATTGTGCCGGAGATGAAACAGTCTATGAACTACCGTTCTGATATGCAGGTGCCGCGCATAAAAAAAATAGTCATAAGCATGGGCGTATCAATGGGCGTCCAGGACATAAAGGTTTTGGAAAAGAGCATGGAAGAATTGGCCATGATTACAGGGCAAAAGCCGGTAATATGCAGGGCGAAAACAGCCATATCAAATTTTAAGATCAGGAAGGGCGAACCTGTGGGTTGCAAGGTTACCCTGAGAAAGAATAGAATGTATGAATTTCTGGATAGATTATTGAATGTGGCATTACCCAGGATTAGGGATTTTAAGGGTTTTCCGGATACTTCTTTTGATAACGACGGAAATTATTCTATGGGTGTCTCAGAACAGACAATCTTCCCCGAATTAGAAATAGACAGGATTTCGCGCGTGCAGGGCATGAATATCACAATAGCCACTAATGCAAAATCAAAGAAAGAAGCGCAGGAGCTGCTTAGGCTTCTTGGTTTCCCTTTTAGGAGTTAATAATGGCAAAGACTTCCCAAATAGAACGCTGGAAAAGAACGCCTAAATTCTCGACGAGGAAACACAACCGCTGCCAGATTTGCGGCAGGTCGAGAGCTTTCTATCGAAGGTTCCATCTGTGCAGGATTTGTTTTAGGGAACTTGCCTGGAAAGGCGAAATACCTGGCGTTAAAAAAGCAAGCTGGTAATATAAGAGGTTAAAATATGAGCTTAAACGATTCTATTTCCAATATGCTGACATTGATTCGCAATGGCTGCAAGGCAAGGCTTGAAAGTATAGATGTCCCGTCCACAAATACCATAAGAGCCATAGCGGATATATTAAAACAGGAAAGATATATTGAAAACTGCCGTTTTTCCAAAGATGGCAAACAGGGTATTTTAAGGATATATTTAAAGTATTACAGCAACAAGGATTGCGCGATTAGCGGTTTAAAAAGGATTTCCAGGTCGGGGCTTCGAATATACGCAAAAAAAGATAAAATCCCTGCTGTATTGCGCGGCAAAGGTATAGCCATAATTTCTACATCAAAAGGAATTGTTACTGACGATCAGGCAAGGGAATTGAAAGTCGGCGGCGAAGTCATTTGTTATGTCTGGTAATTTAATTTGAGGGTTGATTGATATGTCTAGAATAGGTAAAAAGCCCATAGTAGTACCCAAAGAAGTAAAAGTTGATATAGCGCAGAACAGAATATCTGTCGAAGGAAAGAACGGAAAGATGGAATTTGTCCTTGCCCACAGGATAAGCGCTGAATTAAAAGACGGCATTTTGAAATTTAAGAGTGTCGCCGAGACAAAATTAGATAAAACCATGTTAGGCACATCAAGGGCGATTGTGAATAATATGATAATCGGAGTCAACCAGGGTTATGAAAAGAGACTGGAGATAATAGGCGTGGGGTTCCGTGCGCAGATGGAGAAGAATAATTTGAATATGCAATTAGGTTTTACTCATCCGGTTCTCTATACTCCTTTGGAAGGGGTTAAGGTTGAGACGCCAAAGCCAAACCAGATAGTGATAAAGGGTATTGATAAGGTAAAGGTCGGGCAGGTAGCGGCAGAAATAAGGGCGTTTAGGCCTCCTGAGCCCTACAAGGGTAAAGGTATACGCTATGCCGGCGAATACGTAAGAAAGAAACTAGGAAAGGCAGTGGCAAAGGCTGCCGCATAATCATATGCATAAGAAAAATATAAAACCCAGAGAGAGAAGGCACTTACGCAGTAGAAAGAAAATAGTCGGCACTAAGGAAAAGCCGCGTTTAAGCGTTTACAAGAGCCTAAAGAATATTTTTGTGCAATTTGTCGATGACCAGTCTCATTCTACTTTATTGACTGTTTCTACCATGGATAAAGAATTTAAAGAGAAGTCAAAATACGGCGGTAACGTTAAAGCAGCGGTATTATTAGGAGAGTTTGTAGTCCGAAAAGCCAAAGAAAAGAATATAGAAAAAGTAGTTTTTGACAGAGGCGGGTGCCTTTATCACGGCAGAATCAAGGCCTTGGCAGAAGCGTTGAGAAAAGGGGGATTAAAGTTTTGATTATATGAGACGACCCATTGATTCAAAAGATAATCAGGAAATAATCGAGAAAGTTATAGCTATAAACAGAGTTACTAAGGTAACAAAAGGCGGAAAGAAAATGTCTTTTTCCGCTTTGGTCGTTATAGGCGACGGCAAAGGAAGAGTAGGAATGGCTTTAGGAAAAGCCAATGAGGTTGCCGACGCTATCCGTAAAGGGATTACTAAGGCAAAAAAAGCCATGGTGCCGATAATGCTTTCCAACAACACTATCGCGTATGAAATAATAGGCGTTTTTGGCGCTGCCAAAGTATTGCTTAAGCCAGCCACTCCTGGAACCGGCGTTATTGCTGCCGGCCCTGTCAGGGCTGTCTGTGAATGCGTAGGAATAAAAGATATCCTTACTAAATGCCTTAAGTCCAATAATCCTTTGAATGTCATAAAAGCTACATTAGAAGGCTTGAAGAGTTTTAAGCCGGATATGAGGAAGATAAATATTAATTTAAATGAAGAGATAGTGGTTAAGGAACCAGCAGTAGAAAAGGAACAAGATGGCTAATTTATCCATTACGAATATAAAAGCGCCGGCAGGCTGCAATAAAAAGAAGAAATATTTAGGCAGGGGGACTGGTTCCGGACATGGCAAGACATCCACGCGTGGCCACAAAGGCCAAGGCCAGCGCGCAGGCAGGGATTTCAGGCCTGGTTATGAAGGCGGATCCATGACGCTGTTCAGGCGTATGCCCAAAAGAGGTTTTCGTTCGCGTTCAAAAATAGGATACCAGATAATAAACATTGAGCAGTTAAATCGTTTCTCCAAAGGTTCTACTGTTACGGCATTGAGCCTGAAGGAAGAAGGATTGATAAAAGACGAGAATGGATTGATAAAGGTGCTGGGTGACGGCAAATTAAACAAGGTTTTGAATATTAAGGTGAATAAAATTTCAGCGGCGGCTAAGAATAAAATAACGGAATCAGGTTCTACAGTGGAATTAGTTTAATATGCTGGCAGCATTTCTTAATTCTTTCAAAATCCCCGATTTAAGAAAAAAGCTTCTTTTTACCTTGGGGATGCTGGTTGTATACAGGGCGGGTTGTTATATACCTACGCCCGGGATAGACGGTTCTGCGTTAAGCGAATTTTTCAACAGGATAAATCAGACTCAGGGCGGAACGCTCTTTGGCATAATGAATATGTTTTCCGGTGGCGCAATGGAAAGGCTCACTATTTTTGCCTTGGGTATTATGCCTTATATATCCTGCTCCATTATAATACAGCTGCTTACTGCAGTGATTCCTGCCTTAGAAAAAATAGCCAAGGAAGGAAAGTCCGGTTATCAGAAGATAAATCAATATACAAGGTATGGTACAGTCGGTTTGGCTATTGTGCAGTCTTTTTTCATTGCTTTATGGCTGGAGAATCCTGCGCGTTTTGAAGGTCTACAGATAGTTACTAGTCCCGGATGGGGTTTTAGGATACTTACGGTGCTTACGCTTACGACAGGCACAATTTTTATTATGTGGCTTGGTGAGCAGATACAGGAGCACGGCATAGGAAATGGTATTTCTCTGGTTATTACCGCAGGCATTATTTCACGTATTCCATCGGCAGGTTACCAGTTATATGTTTTACTTTCCCCGTTTTCTCCGGCAAAGAGGACACTTGAACCATATAAGGTTTTGATTATGGCGACTTTGTTAGTAGGGGTTGTGTTTGCGGTTACGCTGGTAACGCAGGCGCAGAGAAAAATCCCAGTTCAGTATGCGCGCCGCATTGTGGGAAGAAAGATATACGGCGGCCAAAGCACATATTTACCTTTGAAAGTAGACCAGTCGGGAGTTATCGCCATAATCTTCGCTCAGTCCTTAATTTTATTTCCGGCGACAATAGCTTCTTTTATCCCCAATACGGGTTTTCAGAGGTTTGCGCAATCACTGATAAGGGGGCATCTTTTATATACGGTTGTGTACGCGTTGTTAATCGTTTTCTTTTGTTATTTTTATACGGCTATAGTATTTAATCCGGACGACATCTCCGAGAATATGAAAAAATACGGGGGTTTTATCCCGGGTATCAGGCCTGGCGTAAATACGGCAGAATATCTTGATCATGTGATGACGCGCATAACTTTGGCAGGAGCTTTCTTTATAGCATTTATCGCCATATTCCCGGATTTTCTTATGGCCTGGCTTAAGATTCCTTATTTGGTTGCTTCGTTCTTTGGAGGCACAGGCCTGCTTATTATCGTAGGTGTAGTTTTAGATACGATAAAGCAGATGGAGTCGCATCTTTTGATGCGCCACTATGAAGGTTTTATAAAGTCCGGTAGAATCAAGGGGCGCAGATGAATATTGTTCTATTTGGTCCGCCCGGAGCCGGAAAAGGCACGCAGGCAAAACTTTTGAGCGAATATTTAAAGATCCCGCATATTTCAACCGGAGATATCTTGCGCAATAATGTGAAAGAAGATACTGATTTAGGCAGAAAAGCAAAAGAGTATATGGATAAAGGCGAATTGGTTCCTGACAGCCTATTGATAGACATGATTTCAGATTGCCTGGGAAAGCCGCAGGCAAAAAACGGATTTATCCTGGATGGATATCCGCGGACCTTGGCGCAGGCAGAAGCCTTGAACAAGATTCTAAAGCACATAGATTTATCTATATACTTAAAGACCAGCAAGGATATTATAGTAAAACGCCTTTGCGGAAGAAGGGTCTGCAAAAAATGCGGCAGGAATTATCATTTGGTGAATATGCCGCCTAAGAAAGATATGATATGCGATGATTGCGGAGTAGGCCTTTACCAGAGAGAGGACGATAAGGAACAGACAATATTAAACAGGTTGAATGTTTATCTAAAGCAAAGCACGCCTGTTTTGGATTATTATAAGAAATCAGGAAAGCTCGAAACTATAAGCGCTGATTCGGATGCGTCTTATGTGTTTGCAGATATAAAGAAATTACTGGCTAATTAATTCAGTCATATGATAAAGATAAAGACTAAAGAAGAAATAGAAACTATTGGCAAGGCGGGGAAGATATTGGCTAAGGTTTCTGATATATTAAGAAAGAATGTCAAGTCAGGTATTGCCACTAAAGAATTAGATTCTATTGCAGAGAAGGCGTTTGATAAATTCGGGGTTGTTTCGGCGTTCAAGGGATATAAGGGTTTTCCCGCCAATATTTGTGCGTCTATAAATGAGGAAGTAGTTCATGGTATCCCCGACAACCGCAAATTATCAGATGGTGATATGCTAAGCATAGATTTAGGCATAAAGTTAGATGGTTATTACGCTGATATGGCATTTACCCAGCCGGTCGGCAAAGTAAAAGCAGAATCTAAGAGGCTGATGGATATTACAAAAGAAGCCCTTGCTAGAGGAATACGCCAGGCAAAGGTAAACAAGAAAATTTATGATATTTCTTTTGCTATCCAGTCTTTCGTAGAGGCATCGGGATTTTCTGTGGTGAGAGAATACGTGGGCCACGGCATAGGTAAAGAGCTGCACGAAGAACCGCAGATTCCTAATTTCGGCAGGCCGAATACTGGAGAAGCGATTACCGAAGGAATGGTTTTCGCGATAGAGCCGATGGTAAATATGGGCGGTTGGGAAGTTGATATTAAGGATAATGGTTGGACAGCGGTAACAAAAGACGGTTTGCCTTCTTGTCATTTTGAACATACTGTGGCTGTGTTAAAAGATGGGCCGAAAATATTAACCCAATAATCAGACAGGTATGCCTAAAGAAGAAGCCATAGAGGTAGAAGGTACCATAAAAGAGACATTGCCGAATGCGATGTTTAGGGTAGAACTTGATAACGGGCATAAAGTATTAGCCCATGTTTCCGGGAAGATGAGGATGAATTTTATAAGGATATTGCCCGGCGATAAGGTTAAATTAGAGTTATCTCCTTATGATTTAACAAGGGGTAGGATAACTTATAGATCCAAATAGAGAGGTTAGGGGTATATGAAAGTAAAAACTTCAATAAAGAGAATATGCGGTAATTGCAAGATTATAAAAAGACAAGGTGTTATTAGGGTGATTTGTTCTAACCCTAAGCACAAGCAGAAACAGGGATAAGATTAATTTTATAAAAAGGGGTCAGTGTTATGCCAAGAATATTGGGAGTTGATATTCCTACAGAGAAAAGGATAGATATTTCGTTAACCTATTTATATGGTATCGGCAGGAAGAATGCGCTTGATATCCTCAAAGAAGCGAATATAGATCCTGTGAAAAGGGCGAAGGACCTAAAAGAAGATGAGGTTGCCAGGATAACCACTGCCATCCAGAAGAGCGGTATGCGTGCGGAAGGTGATTTAAGAAGGGACATAGCCGCTAATATAAAGAGGTTGATGGAAATAGGAAGTTATAGGGGCATGCGTCATAAAAAGAGCTTGCCTGTAAGAGGCCAGCGTACGCGCACAAATGCAAGAACCAGAAAAGGCCCCAGGAAGAACGTAAGTATTATTAAGAAAGTAGTAGCAGAATAATCAAATGAGGACGCAATTTACAAAACGATAGTGAACGTAAATTGCCAGTCCGAATTTGACCCAGCACCTATTTCAAGAATAGTTTTTAAGTTAATAACAAGGAGTTACAAAAATAACAATTTATAAAAAAATCCAGTATGAATAGTAAAATAAGTGCTGGGTTTAATTCGCGCATATAACTTATATCGTCTTTTGACTCTATAAGTTATGCGCTCATTAAAGAGGATAATATGGCAGAGAAGAAGAGAAAGAAGAAGAAGGTATTTACCAATATCGCTAATGGCGTAGCGCATGTTTTGGCTACGTTTAATAATACCGTAATTACCATTACTGATTTGAATGGCAATGTGGTTTGTTGGTCTTCTCCTGGCATAGTGGGTTATAGCGGTTCCAAGCGCTCCACGCCTTTTGCGGCACAGATAGCGGCTACGGATGCGGCAAAGAAGGCGTTAGATTTAGGGATGCAGAGCGTAGAAGTGAGAGTTAAAGGACCCGGCTCAGGAAGAGAATCCGCTATACGCGCAATACAGGCGGCTGGTTTAAATGTTAAATCAATTAAGGATGTAACGCCCATTCCGCATAACGGTTGCCGTCCACCAAAAAGAAGAAGGGTATAACCGCAGATACAACAGATAAAAAATCCGCAGATGATACAGAAGAATTTGCGTAATCAGCGGTTGCAAAGGGAGGTTTGATGGCTAGATATACAGGTCCGAGCTGTAGGTTGTGCCGCAGCGAAGGGATGAAGTTATTTATAAAAGGCATACGTTGTAATACTGAAAAGTGCGCTTTGGCACGCAGGGCTTATTCACCCGGCCAGCACGGGAAGACCAAATTAAAACTTTCCAATTATGGCTTGCAGTTAAGAGAGAAGCAAAAAGTTAAAAGGATGTACGGCATTTTAGAAAAACAGTTTCGCAGGTATTTTCATGTTGCTTCCAAAAAGAAAGGTGTTACCGGCGAGTCATTGCTGCAGCAGCTGGAACGCCGTTTGGATAATGTAGTATTTCGTTCAGGTTTTGCCTTATCGCTGCGGCAGGCAAGGCAGGCAGTCCGCCACGGAATGGTTTATGTAAATGGCAAGAAAGTAAATATTCCCTCTTATCCAGTAGACAAAGAAGAAGTCATTTCCATAAAGAACAAAGAAAACATCCATAAATATATAAAGAATAACGCGGAGATATGTAAGGATAGGGAAGCGCCTGGTTGGATAATCGTGGACAGGGATAAGCTGACCGCTAAAATACAGCGTTTACCGGAGAGAAGCGATATAGTATTGCCTATCAAGGAACAATTGATAGTAGAGTTGTATTCCAAATAAGGATATTCATTCTAATCAATAGATAGCGTATTTATTGGAGGTAAAAAATGGGAATTAAGTGGAGAGATTTTCAGCTTCCTAAGCATCTTGAGTGCGAAGAGAGTACTCATACTTCTACGTATGCTGAGTTTATAGCCGAGCCGTTTGAAAGAGGGTTCGGAGTAACCTTGGGCAATTCTTTGAGGAGAGTGCTTTTATCTTCTATCGAGGGGAGCGCGGTAACATCTATAAAGATAGATAGCGTTCTTCATGAGTTTTCTACGATAGAAGGTGTTTTAGAGGATATTACGGACTTAGTTTTAAACATCAAGACCTTGGTTTTGCGCTCGCATTCGCGCACGCCAAAGACTATTTACATCAAGAAAGAGAAGCAGGGCGAGATAACAGCCAGGGATGTCATTACCGACGGCACTGTCGAGGTCCTTAACCCGGGGCTCTACCTTTTATCGCTCACTAAGAATAAAAAGATAAACATAGAAATGGAAGTCGGCAGGGGCAGGGGGTTTGTGTCCGCGGAACAAAACAAAAAAGAGGACCAGCCCGTAGGCACGATACCTATAGATTCCATATTTTCTCCAGTCAAGAAAGTAAGTTTTCGTGTGGAGAATACTCGCGTTGGCCAGCGCACCGATTATGAGAAGCTGATTATAGAAGTCTGGACCAACGGC
>JAQTPJ010000131.1 GCA_028712915.1 Candidatus Omnitrophota bacterium | reverse complement strand
GCTGAAATTAAGCGGCGAGGCCCTTCAGGGAGAACATTCCCACGGTATTGACCCCAGAGTTTTAAATTCTTTAGCCAACCAGATTAAAAGGGTAAAAAAATTAGGCGTTGAGATTGCCTTGGTAGTCGGCGGCGGCAACATATTCAGAGGGCAGTCCAGCTCGGGAAGTTTCGGAATGGAAAGGGCAATAGGAGATTATATGGGCATGTTGGCAACCGTTATAAACGGCTTGGCCTTGCAGGAGACGCTGGAGAAACTCGGCGTGCCCACGCGCGTTATGACGGCAATTGAGATGCATCAGATAGCCGAGCCTTATATAAGAAGAAGGGCGATAAGGCATTTGGAAAAAGGCATAACGGTAATATTTGTGGCAGGCACGGGTAACCCTTATTTTACAACCGACACAACCGCTGCTTTAAGGGCGATGGAAACAGGGGCGGACGTTATTTTAAAGGCGACGAAAGTCGACGGCGTATATTCCGCTGATCCTGTCAAAGTAAAAAACGCCAAAAAATACGAACAATTAAAATATATTGAGGTCCTTAAGCGCAGGCTGAAAATAATGGATGCCACCGCTATAAGTTTATGCATGGACAATAATCTTCCCATAGTGGTTTTTAACCTCAAAAAAGAAGGAAACCTCGAGCGTATAATCATGGGCGAGAAGATTGGCACCACAGTTCACTAACTCGTCGGCAAATCCGATTTGATCTACATTAATTAAAATATTTGGCAAGAGGGGGGTTTAACATGTTAACCAAAGATGTTTTAAGAGAAACAGAAGACAAAATGAAGCATGCTTTGGATGCGATGAACCGCGAATTCAGCGAAATAAGGACTGGCAGGGCAAATCCTCACGTAGTGGAAGGCATAAAGGCTGATTATTACGGCACGCCTACGATGTTAAAGCAGATGGCTTCTATCTCTGTGCCGGACGCGAGGCTAATAGTCATACAGCCCTGGGACCCCACTGCAATTGCCGAGATCGAGAAGGCAATACTTAAATCAAATTTAGGGCTTAACCCTGTGAATGATGGCAAGGTAATACGCTTGGCAGTTCCCCAATTGTCCAAGGAGCGCCGCGAGGAGTTGATAAAATTAGTTAAAGATTTATCCGAAAAGGGGAGGGTGTCTTTGCGCACGATCCGCCGCGATGCTAATGAACTGGTGAAAAAACTGGAACAAGATAAGAAGATTACAGAGGACGATAAATTTAAAACGCAGGAAGATATCCAAAAGTTGACTGATAAATATATCGAGAGGGTAGAACAGATACTTAAAGACAAAGAGAAAGAACTGGCTGAATTTTAGCTATTTTAAGATAGTAGCGTTTTTTGTCAAAAAGATACACCAAAGATAGAGAGGGCCACTAGCTCATCAGGTAGAGCACCGCCCTTTTAAGGCGGTTGTGCCGCGTTCGAGTCGCGGGTGGCCCATAGGTTTTTGTAAATTTGCCGTGGTGGCGGAATTGGCATACGCGTTAGGCTTAGGACCTAATGTCCGCGAGGACTTGAGAGTTCGACTCTCTCCCACGGCACCAAGGGCATAATTTATAACAGGCATCTTTAACTCAGGTGTAATTATTGTTCATTCTAAAACGTAATTTTTTTCAAGATGCGGGTGTAGCTCAGTTGGTAGAGCACCACGTTGCCAACGTGGTTGTCGTGGGTTCGAAGCCCATCACCCGCTCCAGTTTTTCAAAAGCAAACTCCCGCTAAAGAGGAGAACAGCAGGTTAAAGGAGGCTCAATGAAGGTGCTTGATTTTTTATCCAAAAAGGCAATTAAAGTTAATCTGGCGTCTACCACAAAGAAAGACACAATAGAAGAATTAGTGGATTTATTGATAGCCAGCGGAGACATCTCCAAAAAGGATCGCGCGCAGTTAATTGAGGCGTTAATGGCTAGAGAAGCCCTTGGTTCTACTGCCATAGGCCATAACGTAGGCATACCGCACGCAAAGACAGATTGTATTAAACGTTTAGTCGCCGCGCTGGGCGTTTCCCAAAAAGGCGTTGACTTTGATTCTTTAGACGGAGAACCCGTATATATTTTCTTCTTGCTTGTTGCGCCGCAGGATTCCGCAGGCCCGCACTTAAAAGCCCTGGCTTGCATATCGCGCCTGACAAAGGATAAATTTTTCAGAGACAGCCTAAAACAGGCAAAAGATGAAAAGGCTGTATTAAAGATAATCTCACATGAGGATGAAAAAAATTAGTTTTAAACCGTTATTTAATATTAAGTGGCTATATCCAGGCATGAGGATTAAGAGATGGATTATTCTTTTGATATTGGGGATTTTATTGATAGCCTCCGGCCTTGCCGGCGGTGTCTTGACCATACGTTCTGCTAATGTAGTTTCTTTGAATTCGGATTTTGTAAGGGCAGCGTATACGCTGGACCTTATAATAGGCGCATGGTTAGTCATGCAGGCCTTAAAGAAAATTTTTCGTTCTATCGTTAGTTTATTTTTACCGGAAAAAGAAGAAAAATTTATAGATATTGTTTATCAGAAGAGGCAGTTGGCAAGAGGGCCTAAGATTGTAGCGGTTGGAGGAGGAACGGGTTTATCTACGTTGCTGCATGGCTTGAAAGAGTACACAGATCATAACAGCGCGATTGTCACTGTTGCCGACGACGGAGGAAGTTCCGGAAGGTTAAGGCAGCAGTTTGATATTCTTCCCCCCGGAGATATACGTAATTGTTTGGTGGCCTTGGCTGACGCAGAGCCTTTGATGCATAAATTGTTCCAGTTCAGGTTCGGCAAGGATTCGGAATTCTCCGGACACAGCTTCGGCAACCTTTTTATCACGGTGATGACGCAGCTGACAGGAGATTTTGAGCAGGCTATAAAAGAGTCGAGCAAAGTTTTGGCTATCCGCGGGCAGGTGATTCCTTCCACGCTAAACAAGGTAACGCTGATTGCTAAACATACCGACGGGACACAGACAGAAGGGGAAACAAAAATTCCTCATGCAGGGAAGCCTATAGACAGAGTTTACCTTAGCCCGCAAGAGAGCGCAGCGACCCCTGAAGCGGTCAAAGCAATTCATGACGCGGATATAATTATCTTTGGCCCAGGTAGTTTATATACGAGCATTGTTCCTAATCTTTTGATTAAGGAAATAACGGAAGCGATTGTTAATTCTAAGGCGCTTAAATTTTATATTTGTAATATTATGAGCCAGCGCGGCGAGACGGATAGTTTTAACGCCTTTGACCATTTGCGCGTATTGATTGCGCATTCGCATCCGCGCATAGTAGATTACTGCGTTGTCAACACAGGCAGGATACCGCAGGAGATTCTCGGTAAATATGAAACAGAGGATTGTTCTTTTGTGGAACCCTGCGTTGACAAGATACGCGATTTAGGCTACAAGATAATAGCCGATAATTTTGTAAGCGTCAGCAATAACTTAGTCAGGCATAATGATTTAAAGTTGGCCCAGGAGATTATCAAGGTCTTTAGTTCAAAAAGGCATGCAAGGTCAAGATAAGAAAATCAATTTATTAATTGCGATTCATTGCCACCAGCCGGTGGGTAATTTC
>JAQTPJ010000130.1 GCA_028712915.1 Candidatus Omnitrophota bacterium | reverse complement strand
AAGGTTAAAAGTATTACATCTATAGTTTTTTTAAGAAAATAGATAAAAAGCATTGCTCCGCTAAGAATAATAAAAGAAAGTATCTTTTAGGTTTTTAGCGGAGCAAATTTTTGATTTTCCGCATTTATCCTTACGCAAGAGAAATAATTCGATAGATAATTATGGGCAAAGATAGATTTTGTAGCAGCAATCATAAGAGCAATAATAAAGGCATAATTATTCCTACAGGTTTTACTCTTCTTGAGCTTATTGTAGTGGTTGTTATTATTGGGATTCTGGTTGGCCTTGCTTTGCCGAATTATGAGAAGAGTATGGAAAGGGCAAGGATAGCAGAGGCGGTTACAATCCTTAAGTCCATCCACGGCGCCCAGATGCGCTACGCCATAGAGAATGACGCCTATACTAGTACAAATCTTGATATAAGCATTCCTACTATTGGTAAATATTTTACTTTTACTGTTCTTTTCGGTAGCCCTACTCCTCCGCCTGACGATGATCAAACTCTCGCTCTTGCCCAGAGAATAGGCACAAATAATTATTTTAGAGGTCAATATTTGATTACAATAACTGAGAAAGGAAACATCAGTTCAAATTTTATACCTGTGCAATCTATGCTTAGTAATAACTGAAGACATAGGATATTACATATGAAAATAACGTTGAAGAATACAAAAAAAGCATTTACCCTGCTTGAATTAATAGTTGTGGTTGTTATTATAGGCATATTGTCTGGTATTATGGTGCCGAGTTATAACCGCGCCAGGGAAAGGGCGATAGACAAACAGGCAAAGTCAATTCTTTCTCTTCTGCGCTCAGCCCAGAGAAGCTATAAGATGGAGACAGGTAATTATGTCACTTCCGGTAGCACAGTCAGCGCTATAAACAGCGCTTTAAATTTGGATTTAGTTGATGATGGAAATTGGGGTTATGGCATTAGTTCTACAAATGGTTTTACTGCGACTATGTCCAGAAACAAAGGCGGCTATAACCGTAAGTGGACAATAGATGCCAATAACGTAAATGCAACTTGCTCAGCTTTATCACCAAGTACTACTTGCCCTTAATTGTTACAATTGCAGATTAATGAAAATTGTATAGAATGTTACTTCCCTTAGAGATATAATTTCTAAGGTTTTTTATTTTATCAAAGTTAATGATGAGAATAAATAAAAAAGGTTTTACTTTAGTTGAGATTATTGTCGCAGCCGTGCTTTTAGCGTTGATTAGCGCGGGTATTTTCAGCGTTACTTTGTCATCGCAAAAGCTCATTAACCGCAGCCAAAGGCGTCACTTCGCTAATGAGGTAGCCCAGGCTGTCCTGGAGAATTTAAGGTCATATTTAGGCCAAGACCAGTGGGAAATCAATTCGCCGATTGCTATCAGGGATTGGGAGTGTCATAGTTTTAGCGCAACAGGTAATAATTTGATAAATAATATAACTTCTCAATTTGGAAGTAGTGAATTTGCGACTAAATATGGAGCTCAGTGGTGCTATAGGATAACGGCAGGAGGCGATAATTATCAATATCGCAAGGCTGAGGTGAATGTAACCTGGACAGAGCAGCCTACGTCTTCCGGTACGGGTATTGGACATCTAATTAATGAAGAATAAACAAAATAACAGTTTTACCCTTATCGAACTTATAATTGCTGTATTTTTATTGAGCATGGTTGTGCTTACAGCGGTGACAGTAGAGCTTTCACTTCGTAAGATGCAGGTAAAACCCGAAGTCCAGGCAAAATTAATAGATGAATTAGTGCCTGTGATAGAGAGAATTAAGAATGATTTTGAGAAGCAAATAGGCAGCCTGCATAACACAAGCGTTTACATACAAGATTCAGGGAGAAGATTATCAATACGAACTGACTCGGATAATACCGGCACAGTCACAGACGGCGACGCATGGCATGCATATAGGTGGAATGGAACAGCGGGTAACCCAATTGAGTATTCTCCTAGCAATTTTACAACATCCGATGCAGAAAATATTGCCTATGGTATTACTGATTTTTATGTCAATTCCGGTTATGATAACACAACATTGACGATAAGGGTTAAGACGAGAAAAGACCCCAGCCAGGCAGAGAATTTATTTACTAACCTCGGCGTAAATTTGACTACCACAGTTTATTCCCGTATGACCTCAGCAAAGTAGGCGTCTCGCCATATTCCATATTAAATACGAGTTGAAAAATACCAGTTGATATGTTAGATTAATTCTATCATATTTGTTATTTAGGCTTTGACATTTGTCATTAAGTTTTTAAATGGGGTCATAGTTGAAGCGGGACAACACATCCTTCGCAAGGATGAGATCCGGGTTCGACTCCCGGTGACTCCACCAATCCTTTCATCAATGAAAGGATTGGTGGATACCACACTAATGTAGTGTGGTATCTATGGATTCCGTTTTAATGCAAAACGGAATCTCGAACCAATTCATCAATGAAAGGGCTAGGGATGTTTAATCTCTGTTTGGTGGTAGACAGGGATTTTGAGTTTGATGTTTAAATATGAATAAGATACTTTTGTTATTGATGGTCTGTTTTTTTCTATGTTGTGGGAACAGTTTTGCTGAAAGTAACATCAAATACCCCAATGCCAGCGGGCAATTTTACCCCGCGGATGAACAAACGCTTTCCGAGCAGATAGATAATTTCTTTAATAACGTAAAAGATAATCCAGACATAGAAGATAAGGATATTTTTGCTATTATTTCTCCGCATGCGGGCTATGCCTATTCCGGCCAGGTCGCCGCATACGGATTTAAAGCAGTAAAAGGTAGAAGCTACGATACGATAATTATACTTGCTCCGTCGCATTCTTATGCTTTTAACGGAGTTTCTGTCTACGATGAGGGTTTTTTCAATACGCCGCTGGGCAACATAGAAATAGACAGCGATTTAGCCAAAGATTTGATTTCTATCTATCAGAAAGCCAGGTTTATTCCCGAAGCATTCAGAAAAGAATATTCTTTAGAAGTGGAATTGCCGTTTTTGCAGAAGTCGCTGTCTGTTTTTAAGATTATACCTGTGGTGTGCGGCCAGATGGATTATCAGGACTCCGAAGATTTCGCAGAGGCAATTATTAAAATAAGCAAAGGCAGGAAGGTTCTATTGGTGGCGAGCACGGATTTATCGCATCACCATCCTTATCTTACTGCGGTCCAGATGGACTCAAAAACTATTTCCTATATAAAAGACCTTGACGCTTTAGGTTTATGGCAGTCAATATTAAAAGGCGATTCAGAGGCTTGCGGTATAATCCCGGTTTTGGTTTTGTTAAATTACGCCAAAGAATTAAATTTAGAGCCGCAGGTTTTGAATTATGCCAATTCAGGAGATGTTACAGTTGATAAATCAAGGGTGGTAGGTTATACCAGCGTGGCTTTCTTCAAAAAAGATAATGTCTTAAAAGGAGAAGAAGAGATGTTGAACCAGTCCCAGAAAAAAAGATTACTGGAGATTGCCCGCCAGTCGATAGGCGATTATTTGTCGTCGGGAAAACGCATGGAATTTAAAGAATCCGATGAGGCATTGAATTTAAAGCGTGGTGCGTTCGTG
>JAQTPJ010000129.1 GCA_028712915.1 Candidatus Omnitrophota bacterium | reverse complement strand
CTGGAAGAAAAGATGGCTAAAACCAAAACAGAGTTAGAAAAGAAGAATAATAAAGAATTATTTATAGCGCAGAAGCATTACGAAGAACTACAGGGGGAAATTGCTCCTGTCGCCTCCAGCTCGCCGGTGAAATTAGCTAATAGCTCATGGCTCATAGCTCATAGTCCATCAGCTACAAGCTACCAGCTAGGAGCTAAAATCTCCAGCTCGCCAAAGGCGGGTTCGCCGGTCATGTCTGATTATAGGCATACCATCAGCCGCAGGCAGTTCTTGAAAAGCCTTGTTTATATCGGTATTGCGGTTTCAATTTCTTTCTTTTACAAGATATTCGACATACTAGCCGCATTTGGAATTTTTACTTACCAAGATTACAACAAGATAGAAGAAGCATTTAACAATCCGCATATATATAATTTTATAGCAAACAGCAGCTATAAGCTTTTTGGAAGGCCTGTGGATTTAAAATTAGACAGAGATATCGCGTGTAAAATTAATAAAATATTAAATGGTTTGGAGCGCATAGAAGAGAATAAAAAAGAGATAAGATTATACGCGCGGCGGTCTAATCTTGAGCCTGAATTTTTAGCAGCAGTGCTTTTTACGGAATTTATAGGCATGAAGAAAGGCGAGGCGTTTTCGGATTTATTCGGCTCTATTTTTAAAGATACTTCTATAGGGTTGGGCCAGATGCGCGTCAGCACATTCCGTATGTTCTATCCTTACTTTTTTGGTATGCCTACAGAGTTTGTCCCTGATTTCGTTATAGGTGTTATACTGCAGGATGACCGTCTGAATATAGAGGTAGCCGCCAGATATTTAAGGGATTTGGCCTGGACAGGATGCCGTAACCACAATTTTAAAATGCTGAAAAAGAACAGCAAAAAATGGGACGATAAACTTAAAATTATGGTGGCTGCCAGCTATACAGCCACGCCTTTTACAGACAAAATATTAAGTTATCCCCGTCCGCCGTTTTTAGATTATTTTGATAACGGCAATAATAGAAATATAAATCCGTTAATTTACGGTTATACGGTATTGGAGGCGGAGAAAATTATCAAGGGCCTTAAAATATTAAACTCAACCTCAGCGCAGGATAAATTATTGGGTTCCAGCAGCCCGATTGCTTTGACGGTGGAGCAAAGGCAGATGGGCGCGGAAGGAAATTTAGCCTCTCAAGTAAGGAAATGTTGCTTAACCTACCAGAGATTTTTCTGGCAGGTAGCTAGAAAAAACTTAAAAGGCAGTATGCCTAGGGCGTTTCTCAGAAAAGGCAGGATCTGCGAATACTTTCCTTTCATCCTTGCCAAGGTTTTATGCGAGGTATTTAATTTACCGTTAGGAGATTCCACCAAGACGAGTTTTGTAATCAAAGGCGGAAGAGTAGAGGACGGATATAATTTTATAGGGCATATTTGGATTGTCTTTTATTACCAGGGCCGGCAGGTTTTGTTAATTGACCCGACTTGTTTTCAGTTTGATAAATTTGGCAAAAGTTTTAAGGATAAAATATTAGTCGCCGCATACAATAAGTCCGCAGGGCTTGGATATATCGATAGAGAAAAAATTGCAATAAAGTTTGGCATCAAAGATAGAAATAATTGGCTGGTCAAGGATATTGCGATAGTTGATTCCTTAAATAAAGGAGAAATGCCATCCGTATTTAGCAGGAAGCAGATTGATGCCGTGAATAGAAGCATTGCGCAACTTGCCTCTTTGTTGAAGCCCCAGCTTGGGGTTAACAAGACGAAAAATGATTTAATGGCAATAGCCGGCATCGGCAGCGTTAACATTACGAGGGCTGTTCCAGCGGTGGTTGGCAGCAGCCCGGTTGCCAATCATCAGGAGGCAGGGCAAGACTTAAAGTCTTCGCATGAAGTACCGCAAATGCAACCCGCCTATCTTAGCCCGCACCGTTTCCAGCGCAGATTCCGGTTAGAATTAATAAAGTTATTAGAAGAATTAACGGCTAAAGGAAAATTGAGCCGCAGAGAATTAAATTTCTTTAAAGAAAACGGTTTAATGTTGGTAGACGCAGCAGGCGATATCAGATATTTCCCTAAAATATATTTTAAAAAAGCCGTATACGTATTGAATAAGGTATTAGGCAGGACAGCCAGGGATAAAAATTATATTACGGTGGGCAAATTAAGAAGCGCCCTGCTGCAGTATGCAAAGGTGCTTCGGAATTTAAAACAACACATGCCTGGCATAGCCAGGATTAATGAGGCGTTGAAAAGTATCGGAGAAAGAGATTACTCCCGCCTAATGCGTTATTTTGTAAATCAATATGGCGAGATTAAAAATAGAGAAGGAAGAGTCGATGAGCTGCTTATAACCGAGTCGTTAATCGCGCATTTATATCTGGAGAAGTTTCTCGGCAATAGAGATATTAAACTGCTTGATGATGGATTCGAAGGTATCTACTTAAATCAGATAAATCCACGTATCAAAGATATCCTGGAAAGCCATATCAGTATATGGCTTGAAGAGAGGTTTTCGCAGCTACTTAAAGAGTTTTCCGCTACAGACCCAGCCCTGTGGAAGTTGAAATTATTAATTAAAGCATATGATATCGCCAAGCGCGCACATGGCCAGAATATCAGGATGAATAAAATTACTCCCTATTTAGACCATCCGATTCAGGGCGCGCGCATTATCTTAACGGAATTTAAGGAGATAGATATAGTCCTGATAGCTGCAGGTTTATTGCATGATGTTGCTGAGAAGAAGGAATCTCATATAACCGTAGGCGATATAAGGCAGGAATTAAACAGTGTCGGAGATGAGTTTGATTTAAGAAATAAGGGAGAGATAGATATTACGGTAGATGAGATAACCAATTGCGTCAGGGCGGTAACTAAGCCGCCAATAGCGTTGTTCAAGATTGAAAAATACCCTAAACAGGCCCAACTTGAGGCTTATTTTAGATGGTTATCCAAAGAAGGCGTCAAGGCGCGCATAGTAAAGATAGCAGACCGCATCCATAACATAAGGACCTTAAAGAATGCTTCGGAGAAATTTCAGATAAGGTATTTTCGTTCCACGGTATATAAATTCCTGCCTATGTTTATGCAATTCAAGGATATTGACGCGCAGATAAAAGATAAACTGCTCAGGCAGTTAATCGTAACCGGCAGAAGATTGGATTTCTTGAGCGGAGAAAGAAATATATTTCTAAGCGATAGAATACTCGATTGCCTGCAGAGATATTCTAATTTGCCCATTCAGTTGACACCGGTAAATCCGCAGAAAAAATATCCTATAAAACTGGCAATATTGGATTGGGGCGGGACTATCTCGCTTATCAGCGAAGGCTGGCAGGATATTATGGCGGCATTGACAGCGTCAATAATTACGGGCGTAAAATTAACCGAGGGTGAGTGGAATAGAATCACTAACGCTATAATTAAATACGGGCGTATAAGAGAACATACATATTTGCCAGCTGTAGAACAACTGGTAGAGTCTGGCCGCCTGAGCCCTGAATCTTTAGGCTGGGCATACGATATGGTTGAGCAGACAAGGGGGTTGACTGCTATAACTCAATTTACAACTGCCTGCGCCGAGGC
>JAQTPJ010000007.1 GCA_028712915.1 Candidatus Omnitrophota bacterium | reverse complement strand
GCTGATAGCGAATAATAAAGGCAGGAAACCAAACCAGCTAAGAAAGGATAAATTAAGTATAGGCAATGATGCCGCTAAAAGGAATGCGCTTAATAAACAACAAAAGAGTGGCTTTATTTTTTTCATCTATACAGATTAAGGCGGGGCTGCTGGTATCTATTTTCTACCTGTTGCCGCAACACTTTTTGTATTTCTTACCGCTGCCACAAGGGCAGGGGTCGTTCCTGCCTATTTTCTGGTAATCCCTTTTTACTGTGGAAGATTTAGTATCGGCAGTTCCTTCATTCGGCAAAAAAGGTTTAGCTGGTAAATTTTCTCCCGATGAAACAGCCTTGACTTTGGAAAGCCCTGAAAATTCCCTGTGCACAAGCTCGACGGGCAAAGAACCGAAAACCGCCCTAAAGCCCTTATCCTCGGCAACCTGAATCCTAAACAATAATTCCACTATTTCTTTTTTAATGTGCTCAATGAGCTGTTGGAACAACAGGTAACCCTCATTTTTATATTCAATCAAAGGGTCTTTCTGCCCGTATGCGCGCAGGCCTATTCCTTCCTTTAAATAATCCATAGCGTAAAGATGCTCTTTCCAGCGCACATCCACAACCTGAAGAGTAATCATACGCTCTAAATGGCGCATATTATCTTTGCCTATCTGGTTCTCTTTTTCCTTATATATGCGCGTCACTTCGCTCAATAAATAATCCTGCGCATCATGGCTATTATCCGCCTCGAGGATTCTGTTTTTATCTATTGCAACCTTAGGCCCGAATTCAGCGCGCAGCCAATTTTCCAGCCCGGCTATATCCCAATTATCGGGATTGAGGTTTTTCTGTATAAATAATCCTATGCTGTCATTAAATACATCACTGATCATATCGGACATTGTTTCACTTATGTCTGAATTCTCCAGGACCATCCGGCGCTGAGAATAAATTATTTCTCTCTGTTTATTCATTACATCGTCGTATTCCAAGAGCTGCTTTCTTATTTCAAAATTGTAAGACTCAACTCTTTTTTGCGCCACCTCAATAGACTTGCTGATCCATGGGTGCTCTATAACCTGGCCTTCCTGCATGCCTAGCGTATCCATAATGCCTATAAGCTTGTCAGAGCCGAATAGGCGCATTAAGTCGTCCCTTAAAGAAATATAAAATTTTGATGAACCTGGGTCGCCCTGCCTGCCGGAACGGCCGCGCAGCTGATTATCTATGCGGCGGGCTTCGTGGCGTTCCGTGCCCAAAACATGCAATCCGCCTAACTCTACCACCTGTTTGTGTTCTTTGTCTGCCTGTACTTTTATTTTATTATACTCTTCCTGAAATTCTTTCTTTCCGTCGGCAGAATCCAAATCAAGGCCTTTAGCTTTTACTATGTTCTTTGCCATAAATTCCGGGTTGCCACCCAATATGATATCCGTTCCCCTGCCGGCCATGTTTGTGGCAATTGTTATTGCTTTGTATTTGCCTGCCTGGGCAACGATGTGCGCTTCCATCTCGTGGTATTTTGCGTTTAAGACATTGTGTTGAATGCCTCTTTTTTTCAGCATCGAGCTTAGAAGCTCTGATCTTTCAATAGAAATCGTTCCCACGAGCACAGGCCTTCCCTTGTTGTAGAGTTCGGCAATTTCCTCTACCACCGCTTTAAATTTTTCTTCTTCTGTCTTATATATCGCGTCGGCATAATTTGCCCTGATCAATTGTTTATTGGTAGGGACGACTAAAACATCCAGACCGTAGATAGCCTTGAATTCGTTTGCCTCGGTGAAAGCCGTGCCCGTCATTCCGGAAAGCTTGTTATACATACGGAAATAATTCTGGAGCGTTATCGTGGCTAAAGTCTGATTTTCCCTTTCAATTTTTATGCCTTCTTTTGCCTCTACCGCCTGGTGTAATCCGTCGGACCAGCGCCTGCCCGGCATAAGCCTACCTGTAAATTCATCGACGATAAGGACTCTTCCTTCTTTTACCACGTAATCCACGTCGCTTTTATAAAGAGAATGCGCGCGTATCGCCTGTATAATGTGGTGTACCCATTCGGTTGAAATGTCGTCATACAAATTGCTCACGCCCAAAAGCGATTCGCACCTTGAAATTCCTTCCTCGGTAAGGCTCACCGTATGATTTTTCTCATCGACTATATAATCGAAACCGCTGGTGATGTCTTCTCCTTTGGATTTTGCCGCTATTTCGTCGCGTTCCAGGATTGTCTTTCCCTTTAACTTCGGCACCAGGCGGTTGATTGTATAATATTTATCCGTGGATTCCTCCGCGGGGCCCGAAATAATCAAAGGCGTACGCGCCTCATCTATTAATATGGAATCGACTTCATCAACGATGGCAAAATTAAGTTCCCTCTGCACCATCTCATCGTGCGAAATAACCATATTATCCCTTAAGTAATCGAAGCCAAATTCATTATTCGTGCCATAGACTATATCGCAGTTATAAGACTCTTTTCTCTGGCGCGGAGGCATATCATGCTGAATCACCCCGACGGATAAACCTAAGAATTCATAAATCGGGCCCATCCACTCCCTGTCGCGCTTTGCCAGATAATCATTGACCGTGATAATATGCACGCCCTTTCCCGTAAGCGCGTTTAAATATGCCGCTAACGTGGCAACAAGAGTCTTTCCTTCGCCGGTGGCCATCTCGGCAATTTTACCATAGTGAAGGACAAGCCCTCCTATTAACTGTACATCAAAATGCCGCATGCCGACGGTACGCCTGCCTGTCTCGCGCACCACCGCAAACGCCTCAGCCAATACTTCCTCTAAAACGGATTGCAAAATACTCTTTTTCTGCTTAGTGTCTTCTATCTCCTCAAAACCTTGCGCTTTAAGATTCTCGGCAATCCTGCACCTAAACTCAGAGGTCTTAAGGCGCAGTTTCTCGTCGGAAAGCCTGGAGATCTCCGGCTCAAGGGCATTTATCGCCTCTACCGTCCGCTGCAGTTTCTTCAGTTCGCGCTCATTCTGGGTACCGATAATCTTGTGCATTACAAAATTAAGCATCTTTATTTTTCTCCAGCATTTTCTTTTTCAAATAGGCGTGGATAAAATCACCCAACTTGCCGTCCATCACTGCCTGGACATTGCCGGTTTCATAATCCGTACGGTGGTCCTTTACCATATTATACGGATGCATCACATAAGAACGGATCTGCGAACCCCATTCTATCTTCTGTTTCTGGGTATATTCCTGCGAAACCTTCTCTTCCTGCTGCCTTCTTTTCAATTCATACAACTTTGCCTTCAATAGGCTCATACATACTTCCTTATTCTGATGTTGAGAACGCTCATTCTGGCATTGCACGACAATGCCTGTGGAAACATGTGTTATCCTCACCGCTGAATCCGTCACATTAATGTGCTGGCCGCCTTTGCCGGAAGCCCTGTAAGTATCCACGCGAATTTCTTCCGGTTTTATCTGGACATCCACATCGTCGGTAACCTGGGCGATAACATCCACCGAGGCAAAAGAAGTATGCCGCCTCTTGTTCGCGTCAAAAGGAGAAATCCTTACCAGCCGGTGCACGCCTGTCTCTGCCTTCAAATACCCGTAGGCAAAGTCACCCTTTATGGAAACAGTAACATTTTTTATGCCCGCTTCTTCGCCGGGCAGGATATCCATTGTTTTCACTTCATAGCCGCTTTCCTGCGCCCAACGCGTATACATCCTGTAAAGCATGCTCACCCAATCACAGGATTCTGTCCCGCCGGCTCCCGCGTTTATGCTCAGTATGGCGTCGTTCGCGTCAAACTCTCCGCTCAATAACGCCTGAAATTCTGCCTCATCGACGCTGTTTGATAATTTATTCAACTCTTCAGAGACATTACCTAATAATTCTTTTTCGTCTTTAACCAACTCTAAAAGTTCCTTAAGTTCTTTCAGTTTATTGCTGTAGACACCACACTTTTCTACGCCTGCTTTTAAAATCTTTAGCTCCTTAAGGACTTTCGTGGACGCCTGCTGGTCCTGCCAGAAACCCGGCGTGGACATCATATCCTCAAGCTGTTTAATCTTCAATTCTTTATTAGCGGTGTCTGAGTAGGACTTAAGGTGCCCTAACTTTTTCTCGATATCCTTTATCTTTTCTAATATTTCTTCGTACATATTTTATCCTAACCGCTTAATTCCTCTCAACTCTAAATCAAGCTCTTCCTTGCTGTCGGAAAATGTATACGCGTCTTCTTTGCTGATTTTATTATCGCGCACAAGCCTGGACAGGCTCTGTTTAAAACTCTGCATGCCGAACATTTCGCCTTCCTCGAGATATCTGGTAATATCGCGAGACTTGTTTTCCCTAATCAGACGGCTTATGGTGGGAGTCAAGGTCATAACTTCATAAGCAGGAATTCTTCCTGAACCGTCTGCCTTAGGCAAAAGCCTCAAAGAGATAACGCCCTTCAATAAAAAAGACAATTGCATCCTTACTTCATCATGCTGGTGCGGCGGGAAGAAATTCACTATGCGCTCTACGGTCTGAGCGCTGTTATTTGTATGCAGTGTGCTTAAAACCAGCGTTCCCATTTCCGCCGCTATGAGCGCGGCTGACATTGTCGGTAAATCCCTTATTGTGCCTATAAATATGACATCTGGGCTTTGAAGAGTAATCTGGCGCAAGGCGATGGGATACGACTTCACATCCAAGCCCAGCTCCCTCTGGTCAATAATGCTTTTTTTATCGGGAAAAATAAACTCAATGGGATCTTCAAACGTGATTATATGGCGGTTCTGGTTTTCATTAATATAGTCAATCATGCTGGCTATGGTAGTAGATTTTCCGTTCCCTGCCGGACCTGTCAAAAGTACGAGGCCACGCACCTCCTGGGATAGTTTCCTGAGCGCATCATTCGGCAGGTTCAAATCTGAAAAACTACCTACCTGTTCTTTGACGCGGCGCATAACAATTGAAGGAACCCCCCGCTGCAAAAATAAACTCACTCTGAAACGGCCCACGCCTTCCTGATTGAAAGAAAAATCAACATCCATATTCTTATCGAAAGTATCTTTGGTTTTCTCGTTACAAATGCTGTCTATAATCCGGTTTAAATCAGGCATACCCACCGACGGAAAATCATCAATCCTGACAACCTTTCCATAGATACGCATGCTTACCGGGCTGTCTAACTTTATAAATAAATCCGAGGCGTCTTTCTCAACCATCGACATTAGGATATCTTTTATATGCATATTATCCTCTCTCTTTTTTGATAAACCCTAAACACTAAACTCTAAATCCTAAATAAACTCAAAATCTAAAACTCAAAATCCAAAAAAGTAAGTTTTGGGTTTGGAGAATTTGAGTTTATGGTTTGTTTAGGATTTAGGATTTCAGGTTTAGAGTTTAACATTTCTATTATTTCTTTCTCCAACTTTAACAAATACTTTTTCTTCTTCAGTCCTTTACTGTAACCGCCAAGCGAACCATCGCTATTTATCACGCGATGGCAAGGAATAATAATCGTAAAAGGGTTATTTTTTAAGGCTGTGCCTACCGCCCTCGCAGCTTTCGGCCTGCCAATCTTTCTTGCCACCCACTCATAGCTTCTGGTTTCTCCCAGAGGAATATCTAAGACAGCTTTGTAAACTTTCTTCTGAAACTTACTAAACTTTTTTGATGAATTTCTCATTTTCTTGAGATATAAAATAAATTCACATCTTGATTTACATTTGTAATCCAGCGTTCTATTTTCCATCTATCTGATAAAATTCTAATAAAACTATCGACTTCATCAAATAAAGAAAGAAATACCCACCCCTTGTTCTCTCTTAAGAAAGATTTCTCTACCTCTGAATAAATAACTTTATGAAATGGGGCATCTACTACACCGCCCCAAAATCTGCCTACATTAACTTTTTGAAGGCCCGACCGAAAATAATAGACAAATGCATAAAATCCACCTTGATTTATATAAATTTTCTCTTCTCTTTTCAAGTTAGCATTTAAATAATTTATAGTATCTCTACTTTCCTCCCTGCCAGGATTTAACAAATATTTAAAATCATTATAGAGTTCTATATTAACTAAATATGCAATAAGAAAAATTGATATCGCGGCAAAGATTTTTCCTTTTGTATAATTAATATTAAAAGCGGACGCAATAAAAAAATAATAAAAAGGGCTTATGTGGATTGCATATTTACCCCAAAAATACGGAAAAATTCTAAATATTGCCAAAAAAATATTCATAATAATTAAACAGCCAAATATATATAAAATTAATCTTTTTGATTTGTTTATATAAATATGTGAAATGCCCAACGTAAATAGTAGCAATAAAACAAAAATATCAATGCCACCATTCCCATAAAAACTGATACACATTTTTCGGGTATTATTAATTAAAAAATTAGCGATATCTTTTGGATTAGTAGACTTGGGGTATCCTTCATTTATATGAGAATACATAGCAGGATTACTATGTTTCATCTCTATCTGAGATTTTAAATTTATGTTCCAAACTAAAATCAAAGAAAAAACAAAGATATTTTGGATAACAAACCATTTTAATATATTATCTTTGGTAAATTTACGTTTTATAATCTCAGCACCAATCATTAAATTGAAAATTAATAAGAAAAACCACAATATATAATGTGAAAATATAGAAATCAGTCCTATTATTAGAAAATAAAATAAATACAAATTTTTGCGATATTTAAAATATTTAATAAAAGAAACTAATAAGGCTAAAGAAAGAAACATCAACATGGCATAAGGACGCAACTCTTGTGATTGAACAACTTGTAATGTTGATAGGGAAACCAATAAAGCACCAATACAAGAAGGAATCTTTTTTAAAAATTCTCTGCATAAAAAATACATTAAAATAATAGAACTGATACCAAACGAAAAAGAGACAAAGCGTAATGCAAATTCAACCATTGAGATATATCCTGTTAATTTTATGAGCAGAGGAAACATAAAAGGTATAGATGCGTAAACATTCATCAACTTTATCATAACAGGAAAAGGATGTATCGTCTCAAACCACAGTATCGCCTCATCAAACCAGAGTGACTTTTGGCCTAAATTTACAAAACGCAATATTACACCAACAAAAATTATAAATATGAAGATAGCTAATTCTAGCGATATGCTGTAATTTATTTTATTTATAATTGATCTATATCCTGTTTTCATTTAAGTAGATATCTTTTTTCTCAAGCGTTTTCTTTTTTCTCAATAATTTATGGTAATTTATGGCAAACCTGTGCGCTTCATCGCGGATATGCTGCACAAGTTGCAATATGGGGTTATCGCGGCCGAATCTCACAGGAGAGTCATTTTTTACAGTATAAATCAATTCCTCTTCTTTGGCAATCGCAATAATGGGTATATCTAAACCTAATCTATTAATTTCTCCCCAAGCTATATTCAGATGGCCCTTGCCGCCATCGATTAAGATTAAATCCGGCGCTTCTAAATTTTCTTTTATAACCCTGCTGTAGCGCCTGTTTAAAACCTCTTTTAACATTGCGTAATCGTCAATTTCCATCACGGTCTTTATCCTGAACCTGCGGTAATCTTTTTTAGAGGGGCTTGCGTCAGTAAATGCAACCATCGAACCCACAGCCTGAGCGCCTCCCGTATTGGATATATCAAATGCCTCTATGCGGCGAGGTTGGGCCTTAAAACCCAACATGCCCCATGACGATGTTTTCGACTGCTTACGTACCAATCCCAGCGCTTTTATTTTTTCCCTTAACTTTATCGCCTCCTCGAATTTCTTATTGCCTGCGCAGCGCTTCATCCGCTCTTCTAAATTCTTAATAAAACCAGTTCTGCCTTTACGTAAAAATAACTTGAATTCGCGTATATTCTTTTTGTAATCACGCTTCGATATCTTGCCTATGCACGGCGCCGGGCATAAACCCAGATGAAAATCGAGGCAGGCCTGCCTTGCCGGCAGGCAGGCGCTTTTAGGAAACGCGCGGCAGCTACAAAAAGGAAAAATTTTTCTTAAGGATTTCAAAGCCAACCGCAATAGCTTCGCATTCGTATAAGGGCCGAGATATTCTGCATTTTCCCCGGATTTTTTCCTGCCAATGGATATGCGCGGATAATCCTGCCTGGTAATTTTAACAAAAGGAAAACTCTTGTCATCCTTAAGGCTGATATTATAACGCGGCTTTAATTGTTTGATTAATTGCGATTCCAGTAAAAACGCTTCATGCTCTGATGCCGTGGGGATTGCCTGAATATCCTTAATCTGGCTGACTAATATTTCATTCTTGCGGCTGGATTGCGGCCTGTAAAAATAACTCGCTACCCGTTTTCTTATGTCGGCCGCCTTGCCTGCGTAGATGACTTTGCCGTTTTTGTCCCGCATCAAATATACGCCGGGGCCCTGCGGCAGAGATTTTATGCTCCGCGGCCTAAAATCCGCGCTCTTTAAAGCGCGCCTGCCTGCCGGCAAGGCAGGGATAGGTTGTGGCCGCTTGGGTATTCCGCCCGAAGGGCAATGACAAGGAATCTCAGGTCTTAGCCCGAGAGGCTCCATTTTCTTTTTAATATCCATTTAAATATATGGACCGCCTGATAGATTTTTAGATAAAAACACACAATAACATAAACTACGACGGAGCAGCATATAGTTATGCCTAAGGAAATTAAGCGGTTCAAAGAATGCAGCTCCTGTAGCAAAATAAAAATCACAAGCGACATAATTATTCCAGCCAAGAGCATTTTTGCGGCTTCTATTATAATCCTCCTGGAATTTATCTGGCTTACGCGCCGGCGCAGAGAATAATATAATATAAAAGCGGATATTATCGCCGATAAAGAACTGGCAAAGGCAAGCCCGGCAATCTTGGTTTTTAAAACCACTACAAAGAGAGTATTAAAAATTATATTCATAGCCAAGCCTAAACCGGAAATCTTTACGGGGATAATCGTATTCTGCATATCGTTAAAACACAGGGCGAGAAACTTATTGGCTCCGTAACCGCAAAGGCCGACAGCATAAAATGCCAGGGCTACAGAAGTAACCATAGTAGAATAACTGCTAAACGCCCCCCTTTCAAACATAATCCTTATTAAAGGCTGCGATAGAATTATCAGGCCGAAAGTGGCCGGAATCATAACAAATAAAATGTTCGTAAGCCCAAATTCCACCGTCTCGGCGAATTTATCCATCTCTTTTCTGGCGGAAAATTCCGATAATGTAGGCAGCGCCGCATTAGACATAGAGTGCCCGAAAAGCCCCAGCGGAAATTGAATAAGCCTGGAGGCGTAGTATATGGCCGCGATGGACCCTTCCTGGACGAAGAAACTAAAAGAAGCAAATACCGTATCTACCAGGATATTTAACTGATATATAGCTACCCCCAATATGCGCGGGAATAATAGGCGGCCGATAAGCTTCACTCCGGGATGCTGAAATATTTTTTTCTGAAATTCAAAAGGCTTAATCCTGAAACCATTTCTAAACATAGCCGGCAATTGTATCATAATCTGTAAAACTCCGGCTAAAAGTACAGCCCATACCAGACGCCATACGCCTGCCGTAGAATTATCAGCCAAAACAATTCCCATAATTAAAACTATGTTAAATATGCACGGCGAAAAGGCAGGCGAAACAAACGACTTAAAGGTATGCAAAACCGCCATTACAAAACCGGCTACGGCAACCAAAAGCAAATAGATAAAAAGAGGCCTGTTTATCTGGATGGTAAGGTTTAACTTCTCAGGAGCCTGTATAAACCCCGGAGCAACTATACGCACAAACAGCGGAGAGAAAATCGCGCCTATTAACACGATAATGCTTACGACAATAACAAAAGCGACGAAGGCGGTATTAACTAATTTCCAGAAGTCCTGGCGTTTCCTTGTGGCTAAATATTCGGAAAACACCGGGACAAGCGCGGCGTTGCTGGCTCCCTCGGCAGCCAATTCCCTGAACATATTAGGAATTCTAAAGGCAATGAAAAACGCCTGGGCCAGCCATCCTGTGCCAAAGACTTTAGCCATAAGGACATCCCTCAGGAAGCCCAGCAGGCGCGAGAAAAAAGTCCCCGCGCTTATGACGGAAGCGGATTTAATCAACGACTTCTTAGACATATATATCTGCCTCTACTGTGCAGGAATAATAATTGACAATCCTTTTCATATATGATATAAAAATTACCTTAACAAAGAAAGGAACTACAATGCCACAAAGAAAATGCGCTGCAAAAAGATTGCGTGCCGATAAAAAAAGACGGCTAAGAAACATCCGTATCGTAGGAGACTTAAAAAAGTCTTTGAAGAAACTTCAGAGTCTGTTAGCCGCCAAAAATACCGCAGAAGCTAAAAAGGTCTTACTCGAAACTATTTCTAAATTGGATAAAGCTGCGTCTAAAGGCATAATCAAAAGAAATACTGCCGACAGAAAGAAATCCCGCTTAAGCCTTAGGCTAAATAAGATAAGCGTATAACAACCAGCTCTAAAGCGAGATCTTCGTCTAACCTTCCGGTTTTAATCCTTAAATCAGTATCTAAAAGTAACTTTAGCCCCGTCCTGAATTTCTCGAAGTTTAACTTGTCTTTAGCGTTCTCCCACTGCCAGAACAACGCCCCCAATATACTCTGAGGCTTTTCCCTGTTTTGTAAAAGTTTATTCAGGATCCTTAAGGCATCGGTGGTCCTACGGTTGATTATCGCCCTGGTTAAATCAAAAACATCTATTTTCTCTGACCTGCCTACTTCTACCTTTTTCACAAAAGGCGCCAATTCTTTGATAAAGGCGTCTGTGTTATCCGCTGGGCCTGCGTCAAGCAACAATATAACCGACTCTGCAGGGCTTTTAAGATATTTGAGTAAGACATCTTTATTTTCTTGCTTTAATGCCTCTATTTTTTTTATTAGTATAATTCTTTTTTTGGAGGGGTTAGCCGGCAGGTAACTTAATATCTCGTTAAATTTTTGCGGGGTCAGGTTCTTATTCTGCGAATCTTTGGCGTCTGCGTATACAACCTCAAAATCAATATCCTTAAAACCCTTGTCTAAATAACGTTCCTTTATAGCATCTATTTTATTTTTCTTTGTTAATTCATCGTCTCCCAGGAATAAATACGCGCAATTCTCTACCATGCCTCCGTAAACTCCTCTACAATCCTGCGCGCCAAGTCCTTAATGGCATCATCTAAAGCATCTTTCTCCGACTTAGCGCGGGTACCGCTTACATAATAGCTTGTATCCCCGGAGAAGCCGTCTTTCTCCCAAATCAAATCTCCGGTATCGCCTTTATAAAGAGCTATATTCACAGTCAGTGTAATACGATATTCCTGCGTAGTTTCATTATCTTGCAGATACCTTACTGTATCTTTATTATAAGAAATAAGCTCGCCCTTTAAAACTACATCCGCGTCTTTCTCCGCTACGGACCTGAGGCTGCCGTCAAAGATAAATCTATCCACCACAGCCCTGGTAATCGTTGCTTCTAAAAGCGGATAATAAGACATGTATTTTGAATACGACGCTTTTTCGTCAGCGATATTTATGCTGTTTTTAAAAGGCGCCACATAAACAGTCTTGTAAATGCCTGTGTAGGCCCTTGTTGTATAGCCGCAACCTTGAAAACCAAGAAGCGAAAAAACAATAATAAAGGCTAAAACATTCCTTAATATTTTCATAATTTGCCCTCTTTCATTAACTCGCTAATCTTTTCCTTGGCATTTTTTGCCCAGGGCGAACCGGGATAACCGCTGATGATCCCTTCATAATATATTTTGGCGCTTTTATAAGCCTTTTGTTTTTCGTAAAACTCAGCAACCTTAAAATCCTTTTCTGCCTGTCTGTCGGTAAGCGTATCTATCTCCTTTTCAGCTTCCTGGGAAAGCTCGGCCTGAGGGTGAGTCTTAACAAACTCCTCGTATTTTGCCCGCGCTTCATTGCTGGCTTCCTGGTCATAATCCGGCTGTAAAGACGACAACGAAGCTGTCTTGGCAACCTGGAATTTTGCCGCCTCCGCCCATTCGCTGTCAGGATATGTTGAAATTACCTTATTGAATTCTTTTCTGGCTTCGGTAAAATCACCTGCATTTTTCAAAATAATGGCTATCCTATATTGGCTTAGGGACGCGAGTTTTCCATAGGGAGAATTTTCAATAATCTTTTTGTATATTCTAATGGCATGATAATATTGAGGCACATCCATGCCTAAAAACTTGATTTTTGCGTCTGATAGTTTCTCTGCTATTTTAAATTCGCGCTCCAGCACCGCGTCTATCTTGTCGGTAAAAGCGTATTTATCGATGACCTTTTGATACGCCAGGTAGGCGTTGTATGTGTCTTCTAATTTATCCAGGCATTCTCCGATATAGAATTGCGCCTCAGGCGCTTCCAGGCTTTCCGGGTAATACCTCAAAAGCCTGCGGAATTCGACCAGGGCATTCTTGTAATCTTCGGAATCCAGGATGCTTTTTGCAAATTCAAGCTGCTCTTTTGACGTGCCTTTTACAGACCATTTCGGGTTTGTAAATTGCTGAGTTTTCGGGCTCCACATCCAAAAACAATGCCCGGTGTTTACGCCGCAGAAAAATATAACTAAAGTCAATAATATCAGTTTACGCATATCGATAATCCTATCATACCCCTATGTTTTTGTCAACGAAGCAGCTCGGCCGTTAAAATAACAAAAAACAGAGTTATATTGCGGCTTAATATACCCGGGAGGGTTAAATCTTATTAGCTGGCAAGGCATATCTTTTCTGGGCAATCTTCTTAAAATCACCGAAAACAGACTCCAGAATCGAACTCCAGACTATTTCATTAGCGCCGTCATGGTAAACTGAAACCGTCACTATCTTGCCGTTTATAGTCGACAATTTAACTCCTATATCAAACCTGTCGCTGCCCGATAATGGCTGCGACCACCTGACTTCGCCTTCCATATTGAGAGGGTCGCTTCTGCCCGGCGCGTGAACTTCAAGATCAAGCAAATCTCCCTTTTTCAATTCTTTCCTGCAGGTAATACGCATGCCTTCTGCGCTGACGTCTTTGCTTATAGCAGGCAGCCTCTCGCTTAAAACCTGGCACTCGTTATTTTTATCCACAACACGGAACTTAACCTTCGCCCTCACGTCATAAACCACGCTAAAATATACCTTTACTTCAGAAGGGTATCTTTCATACCGCCTTCTTTCGTTTTGTTTATGATTATTAGCGGAAACCATATTTATGTACCTATCTTATAAACCACCATTATTTTAAAGCCATTGACCTTTATGGAATAAAATTCGTCTGTATACGGATATTCCTCCCTGTGCCACCTATAATTACTCAAAAAGTATTTTGCTTCGGCTGGATCTTTCACATAAACCAGCCTTTCTTTGTCCCGATAAGGCAGGATATTAGCATTATACTCCCCCGGAAGGCTGGCAACATAGACTTTTATTGTCTGGTTCTTGTCGTTTTTTAAAATATACTCTAAAGCCTGCCTGTAAGATAATCCCCAGTAATCCAACTCAAAATTATTCTTTATCTTTTCTGCGTTACCGGCGAATGCATTGAAATAAACATTCTGAAAAGGATGGTATCTTATCATAAAATAGGCGGTATTCAACAAATTAACCGCTATAGCAAAAACAAAAAATAGCCTTAGGGCATTCGTTGTCGCGCCTCTAAGCTTCGCTGTAATATATTGGAATACGCCAATCAGGCCCATTAAAGAAATTGCAATAAAAGCGGGGTATACAAAGAACATGTGGCGCCATGCATCATATAAAACCGACCTGCCTAAGATTACTCCTGCCAAAGGCAGAAGAAACCACAGCATAAATATTAAATAATTTCTGCCTGTTGCGTAAAAAGCTGCTGGATTATTTAAAATCTTCTTTAGAAAGATAAAACACCCCGTAAGAAAACAAGCAATATATAAAACCGGAGTCGAAATCAATATCCATACGGGTATATAGTGCCATGGCAATTTTGAAACATCTATATAGTTTCCTAAATATAAAATCTTGCCCTGCCAGGGATAAGCCCCCATTTGCCTAAAGGCCTCTATGAAATGATACAAGGGTTTTCTCCATAATAAAGGCCAAAATAATAACGTAAGAGACACCAATAAAAATACGTATACCGATACGCTTATGGATATTTTTCTAACCTTTATTCCCGATATTTTATACACCAAAACATCTGAGAGGACAAAAAGAATAGTCAGGAAAGGCATAAGCACTCCTAAAACCCGTATATCAATAAGAAAAGCACAGGCCAACGCATGTATAGCCGCCTTCTTCGGCGACTTATCCTCTAAAAATCTGACCAAGGTATATGCGCTGATTATAAACAAACTCAAGAAAGGGATATCTTTTGAATTATAAAATGAATGGGCGAATATCCTTGGGCTTAAAATTAAAAATAAACTCCCTGAAAGGCCTATTTTCCAGCTATCGAATATCTTTTTACATAATTTATAAAAGAATACCACCCCTATAAAATATAGGATAAAAGTAAACAAGTGCCTGAGAAGATAAAGAAGCCGGATACTGCCGAAAGGATTTATAATCCTTCCCGCTATAACCAGGAACATTTCAAAGGTCGGGCCGTGGTACCTCTCAGGATGAGCAAATAATTCTTCGCTCCCTGTAAAAATATAATTCAATGCCACTACGCCGTTCCTCTTGGAAAGATTCTCATCCCAGGAGACGCCGTAGTCACCAAAAACACTCACCCCTATCCCAAGATATGCAATAAAGAAAAAAGAGACAATTATTCTCCGGTATCTATCAATCAAAACATTAATTGTTAAATTATTTTTATTCATCCTGTTGGATTATAAAATTGGGCGGCATTGTTTCTTTAAAATTTATGCCAACTATC
>JAQTPJ010000128.1 GCA_028712915.1 Candidatus Omnitrophota bacterium | reverse complement strand
GAGCGCAACACCTATTTCGAAGGCAGGGGCCCTGAACCGGTTGAGAAAAATTTAGCAAAGATTATCAAGAGGATGAAAGAAGAGGATTTTGATTTAGGTTTAGTCCTCGATGGAGACGCGGACAGGATTGCCGCTGTTGCCAAGGGTGGAGAGTTTATACATCCGCAGAAAATATTAGGGTTACTGGCGCTGCATTTAAAAGAAGACAGAGGTTTTGACGGCGGGATGGTAAAGACAGTAGCCGGCACAACCATGATTGACCACATCGCCAGCCACTTAAGGATTAAATTATATGAAACACCGGTAGGTTTTAAATATATCTCCGGGCTTATGGAGGAAGAGAATATTTTGGTGGGTGGCGAAGAGGCCGGAGGAATGGGATTTAAAAATTATGTCCCTGAACGCGACGGTACTCTGGCGGGTTTATTATTATTAGAGATGATGGTCTGCCGCAACAAGTCCATAGATAAAATAGTCGCCCAGATGGAAGAGTCGTTCGGCAAGTACTATTATTTAAGAAAAGATTTAAAGTTAAAACAGGGGCAGAAGATAAAAGACGTAACGGGTATCCGTCCCAAGAAATTGCTTGATTCCAAAGTGGTCAAGATAAATGATGCCGACGGCATTAAGTTAGTATGCGACGATGAAAGTTGGCTGATGTTAAGGCCGTCCGGCACAGAACCCTTGATGCGCATTTACGCTGAATCCAAGTCTCTGGAAAAGGCCTCGAAATTACTCTCTCTGGGAAAAGATCTGGTGCTAAGGCAATAAATGATATACACCATAATAGCAGGTTCATTTTATATTATATTCAGGTTGTTTTTTTCTTTGAAAATAGAAGGCTTGGAAAATGTTCCTTCGCAGGGCGCATTTATCCTGGCAAGCAATCACTCCAGTTTTTTGGATCCTCCTATACTGGGCGGAATATTTTATGGCCGCAGGAGGCAAAAGTTAAATTTCCTGGCTAAAGAAGAGCTCTTTCAAAATAAAATTTTCGGCTGGTTTCTTATCAGGCTGAAGGCGTTTCCGGTAAAAAGGCAGAGCGCAGATATAGGCGCGATACGTGAAAGCATAAGAAGGGTGAAAAAAGGCGAAATTTTGGCGATATTCCCTGAAGGGGAACGCAGCCCTACCGGAGAATTAATGGAAGGTTTCCCGGGGATAGCATTAGTGGCTACTAAAGCTGGGGTTCCGGTTATCCCTGTTTTTATAAAGGATGCTGACCGCGCCTGGGGCGTAGGTTCAAAACGCATAAAATTTTGCAGGATAACCTGTAAAATTGGCAAGCCTATAATATTTCATCACGAGCACAAGTCTCATGCTTATCCGGAGATTACAAATAGCATTATGGCGGCGATTAGGGAGTTGCAGGCCTAATTTATTGCCTTAGAATTAGGCTAAGTTTTCATTAATAAAAACTTAGCTTGACAATTAGGTTAAATTGAAAGATAATCAAACCTTCAACTTTACGCAGGATCAATGTTTGGTAAAGTTGAAACAGCAAATGCTATCTTTACCGCTGTAAAGCGGTTTTAAAGATAAATCGATAGAGCCGTAGCTTAGCGAACCTGCCCGTCGACAGACAGGCAGCAGTGAAATCTTATCACTTTGTTCTGCAAGCCGCGTGCTTATCAAAAGGGAGGAATGGTTTCTGTGAAAGAAAGTAGTCTTGATTTAAAAATGTTGTACGAAACAAGCCTCAAGGAAATTAGTGAGGGCCAGATTATCAAAGGCAAGGTGGTGAGGATTAGCGCAAAGGATGTGCTCGTTGATATCGGCTATAAGTCCGAAGGGATTATTTCTATCAGTGAGTTCTCATCCAGGGATAATTTGGAGTTAGGAAAAGAAATAGATGTTTACATCGAGTCGAAAGAGAACGACGATGGGATGATTGTGCTTTCCAGAGAAAAAGCCCTCCGCCTTCGCGGCTGGGACAAAATTTCTTCTTCTTTTAAAGAGGGAGATTTATTGGAAGGTAACGTCAGGCGTAAGGTAAAAGGCGGTTTCATAGTCGACATCTTCGGCATAGAAGCGTTTTTGCCTTCTTCTTTATCCGCTTTTAGGGGTACGAATGACAGGGATATTTTAGGCAAGCCGTTCAAGTTTAAGATTGTGAATATGAATAATTTAAGGCGAAGCCTGATAGTCTCCCGCAAAGAAGCCCTTTATCAGGAGAAAGAGGCGACCAGAGAAAAGGTATGGTCCGCATTAAAGATTGGCGAGGTTTATCCCGGCGTAGTAAAAAACGTTACCGATTTTGGCGCATTTATTGATTTGGGCGGGGTAGACGGGCTTTTGCATATTACTGATATGAGTTGGTCGAGGATTTCGCATCCTTCAGAAATAGTAGCCATAGGGGATAAAATAGAGGTAATGATTTTGACTATCGATAAAGAATCCAAGAAAGTCTCCCTTGGCCTTAAGCAGCGCATGTCTGATCCTTGGCAGGATATTGAGAAGAAATTTCCCGTGGGATCCCAGGTAAAAGGCAAGATAGTAAATATTTTGCCTTATGGGGTGTTCGTGGAATTGGATAAAGGCATAGAGGGCCTTATCCATGTTTCAGAGATATCCTGGCAGAAGAGAAGTATAAATCCGCAGGAGATGTTTACCATAGGCGAAAGCATAGAAATTCAGATATTAAATATCGAAAGGGAAAGCAGAAGGATATCCTTAAGCCTTAAACAATTGGAGGCCAATCCTTGGCTGGACGCGGAGAAAAAATATATCGTGGGTTCTAAGGTAGGCGGAAAAATAACAGGTTTTACCGACTACGGCGCCTTTATGGAATTAGATAATAGCTTAGAAGGAATGGTCCATATTTCCGATATCTCATGGACAAAACACATAAATAACATGCAGGATGTCCTGAAGAAAGGCCAGAAGGTCGAGGCTGTGGTATTGGCTGTGGATCCGCAGAACAGGAAAATATCTTTAGGCATAAAACAACTGCAGGAAAATCCGTGGCCTTCCATTAGCCAGCGTTTTCCAGTCGGCGCTACTATTGATTCCGCAGAGGTCGTGGGTTCGTCTAATTTTGGCGTTTTCGTAAAGATAGACGATGAAATCGAAGGATTGATTTATTCCAATGAGATCGATAAAGAGGCAATGGATAAATTAAAACCGGGTGATAAAATCAAAGCCCAGATTATAAAAATAGACGAGGCTCAGGGTAAGATAGGTTTAACCGCAAGGTGTTAACATGTCAGAAATCGACAAACAATTAAGCCTGATTAAGCGCGGCAGCGTCGAGATTATTTCCGAGGCAGAACTTGTCTTAAAACTAAAAGAGGCGCAGAAAAACAGGCGCCCTCTGCATATTAAGGCAGGTTTTGACCCCAGCGCTCCGGACATCCATCTTGGGCATACGGTTTTATTGCGCAAGCTCAAGCATTTTCAGGAATTGGGTCACAGCGTTTATTTTCTGATTGGAGATTTTACAGGCAGGATCGGAGATCCATCCGGCCAGACAGAAACCAGGAAGCAGCTTTCCAGGGAAGAAGTCATTAAAAATGCCAGGACTTACAAAAGGCAGATTTTTAAGATCCTTGACCCTAAGCGCACGCGCATAGTTTTTAACAGCAAGTG
>JAQTPJ010000127.1 GCA_028712915.1 Candidatus Omnitrophota bacterium | reverse complement strand
AACTGTATGTTTGGCTGCCGCGTTAAGAGAAGGCTTTAAGGGGCCTGTGTTTATACAAGGAGACCATTTTCAGATAAACGCAAAGAAATATAAAGAAGACGCCAACAAAGAGATAGAGGGTTTGAAAAAATTAATAAAAGAGTCTATTGAAGGAGGTTTTCTTAATATAGACATAGATTCTTCTACTCTGGTGGATTTGGGAAAGAAGGACTTGCTTGAGGAGCAGAGGTTAAATTACGAGATGTGCGCGGAGATGACAAAGCATATACGTTCCTTGGAGCCAAAGGGAGTAACTGTTTCCGTTGGGGGAGAAATCGGCGAAGTAGGGACAAAGAATTCTACTCCGCAGGAACTAGGGGCTTTTATGCAAGGCTATTTAGCCGCGCTTCCCAAGGGGATGAAAGGTATCAGTAAGGTTAGTGTCCAGACAGGCACAAGCCACGGCGGCGTGGTTTTGCCCGACGGAAGTATCGCCAAGGTAAAATTGGATTTTGATACCTTGAAGACGCTTTCAGAGGTTGCCCGCCAGGAATATGGTATGGCCGGCGCAGTCCAGCACGGAGCCTCAACACTGCCGGAGGACGCTTTCCATAAGTTTACCGATGTAGAAACCGCGGAAGTTCATCTGGCAACACAATTCCAGAATATGATTTTTGAAAGCAGCAACTTGCCGCAGGAATTGAGGGAAAAGATGTATGCCTGGATTAAGGAGAATCTGAAGTCCGAGCGCAAGGAAGGGGCCACAGAAGAGCAGTTTATATACAGCGCGCGCAAGAAAGCGTTGGGGCCGTTTAAAAAAGATTTAATGTCGCTTTCGCAAAGTATTCGTGATAAAATTGGTAAAGAATTGGAAAATAAATTTGATTTTCTGTTTAAGCAGTTAAATATAAAAGATACGAAGAATATAGTAGGTAAATATATAAAAGAAGTAAAGATAGGCAAAGTCTTCAAATCTCTTGCATCAAAGGCAGAGCATTTTGAAGGCGACGATTGAGGTTAAAAATGCGTTCAGATACAGTTAAAAAAGGAATGGAGCGGTTTCCGCATCGCGCGCTGCTTTTCGCAACCGGCGTAACCAGGCGTGATTTGAGTAAGCCATTTATTGGAATCGCCTCGAGTTTTACTGATTTGGTTCCTGGCCATATTCATATGCGGGAATTGGAAAAGTTTATTAAAGACGGTATACGTGAGGCTGGAGGAGTGCCTTTTATTTTTGGCGTGCCGGGAATTTGCGATGGCATTGCTATGGGCCATAGCGGTATGCGTTATTCATTGGCTTCCAGAGAACTGATTGCAGATGAAATCGAATCAATCGCCCAGGCGCATTGCTTAGACGGATTAGTGCTTTTGACTAACTGCGACAAGATAACACCGGGGATGATTATGGGTTCAGCCAGGATTAATATTCCCGTAATTGTAGTGACGGCAGGCCCGATGAAAACAGGATTACATAAAGGCAAAAGGCTTTCTTTGGTAAGAGATACATTTGAGCTTGTGGGCAAAGTCCGCAGCAAAGAAATATCTTTTAAGGAAGCCTGCAGAATTGAAGAGTGCGCTTGTCCTGGGGCAGGGTCATGCCAAGGATTATATACAGCCAACACCATGTCTTGCCTTACAGAAACTATGGGTTTATCGTTAACAGGTTGCGCAACAGCATTAGCGCTTTCCAGGGAGAAAGAAAATATCGCTTACGAGAGCGGTAAGAAAATAGTAAGTTTAGTCAAGAAGGACGTAAAGATTCGCAACATCTTGACTGCGAAGGCTATTGAGAATGCAATTCGGATAGATATGGCTTTAGGCGGTTCAAGCAATACGGTTTTACATCTTTTAGCCATTGCCCACGAAGCAAAGGTAGAATTATCTTTAGAGATGTTCGATAAAATAAGCAAGGATACCCCTGATATTGTTTCCTTGGAGCCAGCTGGAAATTTCTATATGGAGGATTTAGACTCGGCAGGCGGAATCCCCGCGGTTATGAAGCGATTAAAATCAAAGTTGAATAATTGTAAAACGGTCAACGGTAAATCTATTTATCAAATAGCCGATGAGGCAAAGATTTTTGATGATGATGTTATTCGTCCGTTAAATAAACCTTATCGTAAAGAGGGCGGGATTGCAATTTTGTTTGGCAATTTGGCTCCCAAAGGAGCGGTTGTTAAACAAGCCGCAGTTTCAGATGCGATGATGCGTTTTAACGGTAAAGCAATATGTTTTGATTCTGAAGAAGAAGCTATGCAGTCTATTATGCGCGGCAAAGTTAAGAAAGGGCATGTGGCGGTGGTTCGCTATGAAGGCCCCAAGGGCGGGCCTGGAATGCGCGAAATGCTTTCGCCTACATCCGCAATAGTAGGTATGGGTTTGTCTAACGGTGTCGCGCTTATTACCGACGGAAGATTTTCCGGAGGCACCAGAGGCCCTTGTATCGGGCATGTTTCGCCGGAAGCTGCCAGCGGCGGGCCCATAGCTATAATTCAAGACGGCGATACTATTTTGATTGATATTCCCAGGAGAAAACTGGAACTATTGATAAGCAGGAAGGCTTTTGCCAAGAGGATGAAATTATTTAAACCCATTGCACCCAAGATCAAAAGCGGCTATCTGGCGCGGTATGCCAGGATGGTTGAGCCTGCTGATCAAGGGGCAGTATTAAGTTAAAATTATGACTGGCGCACAGATATTTGTTGAGGCTTTAAAGAAGGAAAATGTAGAGATTATCTTCGGGTATCCCGGCGGACAGGTTCTGCCTATATTTGATAAACTTTATGACGCGGGGATACGTTTTATCCTTACGCGCCACGAGCAGGGCGCAGCCCATGCTGCCGACGGTTATGCGCGGGCAACAGGTAAAGTAGGAGTTTGCATCGCTACTTCCGGGCCCGGCGCGACCAACTTGACGACAGGTATAGCCAACGCATATATGGATTCGGTGCCTATGGTTGCTTTTACAGGCCAGGTGAAGAGTTCTTTAATAGGTAATGATGCTTTTCAGGAAGCTGATGTAACAGGCATAACGCGTCCCATTACCAAACATAATTATCTGGTGAAGGATGTTAAGGATTTAGCTTGTGTTATCAAAGAAGCATTTCATATTGCTTCTACCGGCAGGCCCGGCCCTGTGGTGGTTGATATTCCGTCGGATATACAGATGGCCGATGCAGACTTTGAATACCCTAAGACCTGCAAGATACGTAGTTATAATCCTACTTTGGAAGGTCATCCCGGCCAGATTAAAAAAGCAGCCAAAGCAATTAGCCAGGCAAAGAAACCTATAATTTATGCCGGCGGAGGCGTGATTATTTCCGAGGCTTCTCAGGAACTTAACGCATTAGCCGCAAAAATAAACGCGCCGGTTACCACTACTTTAATGGGCCTGGGCGGATTTGACCAGAGGAGCGAATTATCTTTAGGCATGCTCGGCATGCACGGCACAGCCTACGCAAACCACGCGATAATGGATTCGGATTTGATTATAGCGGTGGGCGCGCGTTTTGATGACAGGGTTACCGGCAGGCTCGACGCCTTTGCCCCCAACGCGCATATTATACATATAGATATTGACCCTTCGTCGATTAGCAAGAATATAAAAGTCCATATACCTATAGTAGGGGATGCGAAGAGT
>JAQTPJ010000126.1 GCA_028712915.1 Candidatus Omnitrophota bacterium | reverse complement strand
CCGGCTTAGCACCCTGGGCAATCTTTATCTGTATTTCGTCGGCATTAACCAGATAATTTATGGTTACTCCGAACCTACCGGAGGCAACCTGTTTTATAGCACTCCTCCTGGAATCTCCGTTAGGTAAAGTTATAAATCTATTGGGATCCTCTCCGCCTTCTCCGGTATTAGATTTACCGCCTATGCGGTTCATGGCGATAGCAATTGTTTCATGCGCAGCGCCGCTTATCGAACCAAAGCTCATCGCCCCCGTAACAAAACGCTTGAAGATTTTCTCCGCCGGCTCTACCTCATCAATGGAAATCTGGTTTGCTTTCTTGAATTTAAGCAAGCTCCTTAAAGTAGTTGGATTATTTGATTGATCATTAATCAACTGCGCAAACTCCCTGTATCTTTTATAATCCGCGTTGCGCGTAGCATCCTGTAAGGCAGCTATACTTTCCGGATTCCAAAGATGAAATTCTCCGTCTTTTTTCCACTGGTACACCCCTCCACTGGTTAAATAAACTTCACCGCTGACTCTTTCGGCATAAGCTTCCCTATGTCTTTGTATCGTCTCTTCTATTATGCCTTCAAGGCCGACCCCGCCGATACGCGTGACAGTGCCGGTGAAATATTTTCCCACAAACTCGCTGTTTAATCCCAGTGCCTCAAATATCTGCGCGCCACGATAACTTCTAAGCGTAGATATGCCCATTTTAGAAATAATTTTTAATATCCCGTCAGTTAATGCCTTATTATAATTCTTCAGCGCAATTTTACGGTCTACTTCGATCTCTTTTTCTTCAATAAGATATTCCACTGCTTCATAGGCAAGGTAAGGATTTACGCAATCTGCGCCATAGCCGAAAAGCAAAGCAAAATGATGCACCTCTTTTGGTTCTGCGCTTTCCACAACTAAAGCCACCTGTGAGCGTATAGTCTTTTTTACCAAATACTGATGGATCGCGCTTGTTGCCAAGAGTGCCGGCAGGGCGATATTATTTTTATCTATCCCCCGGTCACTCAATATAATAAAAGAATAACCCTGCTCAATTGCATACTCTGCCTCAAAACAAATCCTCTCCAGGGCACGGATAAAACCCTCTTTGCCGCTCGGGGCGTCAAAAAAAGTATATATGGTCTTTGTCTTAAAACTATTTATGCTGATGTCGCGGATCTTCTCAAGCTCCGCGTTTGCAAGAATAGGATTTCTTACCCTGAGCTTGTGGCTATGCCTGGGAGTTTCCTCTAATATATTCTGCTCCGGACCTATAAAACTCTCCAGGCTCATCACAAGCTTTTCTCTTATGGAATCTATCGGGGGGTTGGTCACCTGAGCAAAGAGTTGCTTAAAATAGCTATAAAGTATCTGCGGCTTAGAAGACAAAAAGGCATGCGGTATATCGCTGCCCATAGAACCCACAGGCTCCTTGCCTTCTTCAGCCATAGGCTTGATAATCATTTTTAGATCTTCCCTTGAATAACCAAAAGCCTTGAGATTCTCTATTAAATCCTGCGGCCTCTTGCCTCCGGAGCCGCTGCCGATAAGCTTATCTAAATCAACCATCGCCCCTGCGTTCCATTTTCCATATGCAGAACGTCCGGATACAGCTTGTTTAATCTCAGAATCTTCAATGATACGGCCGGCTTTAGTATCAATAAAAAATATTTTACCCGGCTCAAGCCTGCCCGAAACCTTGATTTCACCAGGTGGTATATCTAAAACCCCTGCTTCAGATGCCATTACCACAAAATCGTTTTTGGTTACAATATAACGCGCCGGACGCAGGCCATTTCTATCCAAAATCGCACCGATGTTCTTGCCGTCCGTAAAAGCAATCGCGGCCGGGCCATCCCAAGGCTCCATAAAACAGGCGTGATATTTATAAAAATCCCTGAGCTCCTGGTTCATGGACTTGTCGTGCTCCCAGGCTGCGGGTATAAGCATCATCATCGCATGCTCAAGAGACCTGCCGGACAAAACTAAAAGTTCAAATAAATTATCGATTGCCGCCGAGTCGCTTCCGCCTTCGACTATAACCGGCTTTAACTTATCTATATCCATACCGAATAACTCGCTTGCAAGCAAACGCTCTCTAGCCTTGACTCCATTAACATTACCGCGCAGAGTGTTAATCTCTCCGTTATGTGCCAAAAACCGGAAAGGCTGCGCCAGATTCCAGGTAGGAAAGGTATTTGTGGAATAACGCGAATGCACCAGGCATAAAGCACTTTTCATGCTCTCGTCTTTTAGATCCAGGAAAAAACTATCAATCTGCCGAGGCATAAGCAAACCTTTATAAGATAATGTACGGCAGGAAACACTGGTTATATAAAATGAACTTTTTTGTTTTAGCCCGGACTCAAGAATGATATTTTCAATCTGCCTCCTGATCACATAAAGCTTTCTTTCAAAGCTCATTTCATCGCTGATATTTTTATTTCTCCCGATAAAAACCTGTTCAAAAACAGGCTGGGTTTTCTTAGCGCCTTCTCCGATACCTGAATCATCTATCGGAACAGCGCGCCACCCTAAGAGTATCTGGGCTTCTTCTTTTACTATTTTCTCAAACGTTTCTTTACAAAAATTACGTTCATCGGGATCCTGAGGCAAAAATATTAACCCAATGCCATATGCGCCTAAATCAGGTAAATCAATATTAATCCCCCGGCAGGATTTTTTAAAGAAATCATGCGGGATCTGAATCAAAATCCCTGCCCCGTCTCCGGTTTTAGGATCTGAGCCGACTGCCCCACGATGCGATAGACGATGCAAAACCTCAATACCTTGTTTTACTATTGTATTTGACTTCTCGCCTTTAATATTACAGACAAACCCTACGCCGCATGAATCATGTTCAAACGCAGGATCGTATAAACCTTGGGCTTTCATGTCTTTGCCTCTCTTAAAGAACTCCCCAGCTTTTTTATTTTGACGCGCAGGGTATTTCTGTTGTTACCCCACCACCTGGCGGCTTTTATCTGGTTGCCAAAGGTTATGAGCAGTGTATTCGTAATCAATGATTTATCCAATGCGTCCAACATAATATGGTAGATCTTTCCTTCTTTGCCCTTTAGAAGCATGCGGTCTAACTCTAAAAGCGCTTTTTCTATTTCTCTTGCCTCTTCATCCATCATTTTTTGTATAAATATTAAGCAATTTTATTTATAAAAGTACGCCTCTATAGAGGCGTACTTGCTTACTTAATAAACAACATCTCCCTGTACTTCGGGAGATCCCAGGCGTCGTCCGGAACAACACACTCTAAGGCATCTACATGCCTGCGGATATGCTCCATTAACGGTTTAAGCTCCTCGAAATAAAGTTGGCTGCGCTTGGCATCACTTAAATTCCTGGCTTTTTCAAGTAACTTAACCATCTCCGCTGCGTTACGCCTGACATAATAAATCTTGGAAACAATATCGCTTAAGTGTGCCTTCTTATCTTTAAGCGCCGCCGGATCAACTTTAAGCCCGGCTGTTTTCTTTAAATTTACCAGTTCATTGAGTGTGCGAGCCAGTAATTTCTCATATTTATAACCCGCAGGGACTACTGAGGCATTGACCATTTCATTTAAGGTATTGGCCTCAATCTCCAGGGTAAGATTATACATATGCACCCAGATGTGGTAGCGGGCGATCA
>JAQTPJ010000125.1 GCA_028712915.1 Candidatus Omnitrophota bacterium | reverse complement strand
CCGGCGAGCTGGCGGCAGTCTGGATGGGCTTAGAAACTAACCTGGTCTTTTCCTTTATCAATCGTTTAAGCTTTACCAATATCTTATCTATCTCGAGGGTAGAGTCTAACTCTTTAGCTCTTCTAAATGCTGAAATTGCCCGTTCATATTCGGATAACCCTCTATAAGCCAAACCAAGGTTATAATAAGCCATAGGAACTGGATATAACGATAAGTCTATGGCTCTCTGACATACCGTAACTGCGTCATTATACCTGTGCAATTCGCAATAGCTATCCCCAATATCAATGTAAGCCATAGGATATTCAGGGTTTAACGTTATGGCTCTTTCATCTTCTACGAGTGCTTCTTGATGTTTACCCAATAAATCATAGGCTGCCCCTAAGTTAAGATTTATATCTGGAATCAAACCATAATCATTAGCTATATACATCGGGTGATTTAAAGAATTTGAATAAATATTCCTAGGAAATTTTTGGAAAGCTTTTATCACCAGATACTTACCTTTCTGTTCCCAATAATCATCCCTAAAAACAGTTCCGAATGATAAATCAACGACTAAGAATCTCATTGCGGGTAAAATAACTCTAACTATACAATGACCTTCTAAATAGCAACGTAGGGGCATAGTGATTAATCCTTCGCTCTTTAAATCATTCCTTAATAAAGGTAAACAAATATAACTTATTGTTGCATACACGGTACAGCCTAAAAGAAATTTCTTTATATTGCTCTTTTTCCGAGAAGAAAGACTGCTTTCTAACAAATATTCGAAGACATTATGGGATGGATAGGTTGCGCTTGCGGCAAGGACTAAACTTTTGCGCAAATCAATCCCTTTCTTAGTTTTTAAATAAGGGTAGGCTACATCTATAAATCTTTTGATAAGCCCTTCCCAGCCATCGACATCATTGTTTTCTAATTCTGTTGCCTGCCTTTGGAATTCGGCAAAATTTATCCCTAAGAGAAATACCTGAAATTTACCTATAAGGTCTGAAGTTATCTGCGTAGAAGAATATGGTAATAGCCTAACTATTATCCTTCCTATTTGTTCCTCCTCCGGCGAACTGTTCTTAGCTCTTATTTCTGAGCTCTTAGTTCTATCCTGTACCACCGGCGAAGAAACTAAACCTTTATTGTTCTTACAAAAATCCATTAAGCGCTCTGACAGTTCTGATTCCGGGAATAAAACTTTTGTAAGGAAAACCTCCGTAAAGAAATCTCCATCCTCCAAGGCTTTAATAATCTTTTCTGTTATATACTCTATGACGGCAACTGGCAATTTACTCTTTATCATTGTTTCCAGATTGTCGCCATGCTCCAGCTCTAATTGCAAACTGCTCAAAGTATTATCCAAATCCAGCCATTCTCCGGGCATTTCATTGACTACCTTGCGGATTTTTGCATCAATCCTAAATTCCCTTGCTAAATTATAATTTATCTCATTTATATTCTGGGCGAATATCTGGCTTAAAGCGGTATGAAAACCAATATCATGGCCGCCCAAACGACCTAACACTGCTTTAGCCTGGACTACATTATATTCACCAGTTGTATTCGGCGAGATAGAGGAAGGTAAACGAAATCTAATCTTTAATTCTTTATTGAAATTTATTATTTCTACCGCGCCGCCATTAGCCTTGATCATCTGATGAATTACAGCGCCGCATTCCTTTGCGTCGCCAGTAATTTTATAATCGCCGCTTAATCCTTTTAAAAACTCCTTATCGTCTTCCACGTCTATATCATCAGCATTTATGTTTTTCTCCTCTAAGTTAATAGTAATATCAATTAAAGCTTCGTTACTAAGCTGCGATACAGAAATTACAGCTATCCCCTCTTTTATCCATCCGCCTTCTATCAACTCAATCAAGGCTTGAGAAAATACCTTGACATCCACATCAGCAATCAATTCCTTGGGATACTGAATGAATAACTTCTTGGGATCAGAATCAGACATTTCTGCAATTTCCTTGAGCAAAATAGGCATAATATCTGTCCGCCTTACTTTTACCCGGGAAGACATTCCGATAAGCATATTGTTGATTATTTTACGCAGACGCAGGGTAGCTCTATGATGCTTTGTTTCTACTGCTCCCGGGGTTTCGAGATTAATTAATAAATTATCTAACTGTTGTAGCTTTTCTTTCAATCTTTCCAACATGATATCCGGAGAGTCTTTTTGCTCTTCGATATCAAACAACAACACAAATAATTCTAAAGCCAGTTGATCCAATTCAAAGGCATAATCTTCCGAATCTGTCTTTTCCTTTATGCAAAATTTTATGTAAAGAAACTGTTCGCTAATTTCGTGTCTGTAAGCATAAATATCCCAAACAGTAGGCAATTTAGCAGGCTCTGCTAATCTATTCACCGGCGAACTGCTCTTAGCTCTGAGCTCTGAACTCTTAGTTCTGCTTTGCTCCACCGGCGACCACAGTGAGCCCCGAGACGCTTTTGTAAGACCGTCTGCGGCGAGGGGCGAGCTGGAGACTTTAGCTCGTAGCTGATAGCTCGTAGCTGATGGACTATGAGCTATGAGCCATGAGCTATGAGCCAACACCACCGGCGAACTGGAGGAAGAGGATTGTTCAGGATAAACGCATTCTTTCTTCAAAGCAGCAAATACTTCCTCTACGTCTTTGATTCTGCTAGTCAAAACTGCTATGGCCTTGTCGCGGGTCTTGGAACCCATAGCCAAAGGCAGAATGGCTAAATACCATAAAAATTCCTGATCAATAATAACCGTATGTTTCTTAATCTGCGGCTCTGTGCAATGGCCGGCAGAGAGACTATTATCCATTCGATCAAAATACGCTAATTCATATGTATACAATGGAATTTTCTTCTTAAAATCCAAAATAAAACTAGTCCCCATAAACTCTACGCTGACATCGCGCGGCGTATAAATAATTTTCGATCGGCAAGGGAAAAACTTTGAATTTAAAAATAGATGGAATGTGACCTCCAGGGTAACTAAGTAACAAAAAACCCAGCTAAGCAATGTATGGTAACCTGGATTCCCAATCGACCTATCAGAAAAATTAGCCATACTTCGGCTCTGGGAGAACCCTTCGTATATTGATATTTGCTCTAACGCTTTTTTATGGTCAACGTAATCCTGGTAATCATTGATATTTATAGCATATTCATAAGTTTCTGACTGCGGGCCTGCGTCAATGGTAAAAATCCAATAACCCCCTATGGTGTCCCTATTTATCGAAAAAACGTATTCCCTGCGCCAGTTATCCGAAGCTCTTTTCACCGGCGAAGAAACAATGAGTGCCGAGCGATGTGTTAAACGCCTTATCTGTGAATGACATTCCTTAGATAGTAATTTTAACTCTTGATATTTTAGATAACCGCTACGTAACAATTCTTTTTCTATGTGATTAGCTAATTCTAATCCTTTCACAAATAAAGAATACCTCTTATAAAGAATATTACCCATTTCTCTTTCGAAACTTAACTTCAAATCCCCGCCAATAATCGATTCTCCTGTTAATATAAAAGGCATATAGCTAACCAACGATAACTGCAGCATATTTGTCAAGATTGCCTGTCGGCTATTTTCTATATTTCTTCTTATGCTCAAGGCATGTTCTTTCAAGCAAAATTCGGCATACTTTAAAGCTG
>JAQTPJ010000124.1 GCA_028712915.1 Candidatus Omnitrophota bacterium | reverse complement strand
AACATTATATTCTTTCAGCAGCGTTAAATTTATTTCATAGGTTGCAGCCTCACTGAAATAAGGTATCTGGAAAATATAATCCGGTTCATTGTGCCAACCCTCTTCGTCTAATACGCTAAGTATGGGATACCAGCGGTGCAGGGCAAAAATATTATTATTGTAGCCGTACCTGCCGTAACGCCGGGGAATTTGTAAAAAGAAATCTATATTGATGCTGACGGACTCCTGCGGCTTGAGCGGCTTCTCTAAAACCACTTTTAAGACAGTCTCGTCTTTACCTTCAATCTGATATTTAAGCTGGAGCGAACCGCTTCCCTGCGTTATGGAGTTAATGCGGAAAACCCCTGGGTCAAAACCTCCGGGGAACGGGTCGATTTTTAAAGCGCTGGTATATTTACAAAGATTATCTATCTCCTGGCGGGAAAACTTATGGTTGGGATAAATCCTAAAATACAGCTCTTTTAATTCCGAGCTGCTGTTATTTTTAAAACTAACCTCTTCTTTGGCTTCTATGGTTTTATCGTCAGGGTTAAAATCGCAGGTTATATCGTAATGAATATCCTCAAAGGCAAACGCGCTGCCCATAAAGATAAGCACAATCACAAGCGTTAAATAAAATATTTTATTTTTTAGTGCGCGTCTCGAATCGGGCATTCTTGGCAATGTGGATTGTTTTTTCTGCAATAATCTTTTCCTAATTTTACTATCAGGGCGTGGTATTCGTTGAATAAGCGTACGTCTTTTGCCAGATTATCCATAAATAACTTCTGGCTATCTTCATAAGAAACATCCTGCGGCAGCATCTTTAACCTGGAAAAAATTCTTTTTGTATAAGCGTCTATAACGAATACGGGTTTGCCAAAGGCGTATAATAGAATGGAATCCGCAGTCTCTTGCCCCACCCCGTTTACGCTTAGCAGCTCTTTCCTTAATAAATAACAATCAGCTTTCTGCATTAAAGGCAGGCTGCCTTTATAAGATTTAGCGATAAAGCGTAAAATATTCTTCAGGCGTTTTGCCTTGATATTAAAATAACCCGCTGGTTTTATTAAAGCGGCGATTTCGCCTGCGCTCGCCTTTGATAATTTTTTAAAAGAAAGTTTGTTTGCTTTCTTTAAATTAGAAATCGCCTTTTCCACATTGGGCCAGGCGGTATTCTGGGTAAGCATCGCCCCGACAATTACTTCCAGTTTTGTCTCAGCTGGCCACCAATGCTGCTTTCCGAAGGCTGCGTATAGCCTTTTATAAATTCTGGATAACTTGACTTTTGTCATTTAGATTGTAACTGCAGAGGATTGAATTTGGAGATAGCAAAAATAGTATATGCCGTGGAAGCGACGGAACCGGTCTTGCTCCCTGAAGGCGTGCGCCAGCCATGGCCTGTATCCGCATTCTCCTGCGAGGCATACGGCAGGCACCAGCCGCCCTGGCCAAACGGAGAAAGGCTGGATATAACCATCTTGTTCAATTCATTTAAATATTTTAATACCTGGTTCTGGTAGTATTGCGCTTTCTCCAGCCTACCCAGAGAAACATAATATTGCGCCATTATGCTAAAGGACAAAATCATCTGCGATGTCCATTCGCAGGAAACTACCCCGCCCCTTCCGACATTCTGGTGTTTGGCGAAATCAAACCCGCTCACCTTGACAACATTGCCTGAACGGTTGATAAAATCAGTAGTAACCAGGCAATTCTTAACGGCAAAATCTATTATGCCATCCGGATCCATATTGAGTTCCTTGAGCAACTTCGGGCCAAGCGCGGCTATGGACCAGGCATATGTATCGGTAGCAATTGTAGAATCACCCTTGCCGCGGTTGATAGGAATCGAATCATTGCCGTAAGCGTATTTATTAATCCAATTTAATATTTTATTCGCTGCATCGGAGTATTGTTCCTTCTGAGTCACTTTATACAGCATATTAAAAAATGCAAATCCGTCGAGATTGTGCTCTGTGCTATACCAAGATATCCTCTTGCCCCCGAATATACCTCCATCTCTATCTTGCAAAGAATTTATCCATTGAGCAATCTGTTCTGCCAGGCTTATGTAGGAACGGTCTCCAGTCCTGTCCGTATATTGCAATATGGCGATTCCCAGCCATAAATTAGGACCGGCGTGGGCAATATATTCAGCCACCTCGCCGCTCTTGGAATAGTAGGCATTATAAATTCCTAATCCGTCCATCCTTTCTGCTTTATGAACAAAGAAATCAAGCCCTCTTTTTGCCTTATCATAATCACCGAATAAAGTATAGGCGATTACAGCAAGCGCCTGGTCATAAGTAAATGTCGTATTCTGTAAATTGTGGTCGCCTTCAAAACTCACTATCAAGCCGGTTTTCTGAACCTGGTGGTTTTTAAGCCAGTCATACAACCGGTCTTTGAACTTCCCGGCGAATAGCGCAGTCTCCTCTGCCACGGCAGAATATTCATCCTGCATTTTTTGTTCTTTGGCTAAAGCCTCATCAAGTTTATTATTCAGCATCGCCTCTTTGTTTTTTAATGATTTTATCTCCTGTTCTAATTTAGCGATATCCTTGTCTTTTGCGCCCTTTAACTCTTCTATCTTTCTTTCCAGGTCTTTTATGCGCGCCTCTTTTTGAGACGACTCGCCTGTAGTTTTTCTAACCTGCAGCAGCTCTTGCTCCAGTTTTATAATCTCCTGCTTCTTTACCTCCTGCAAATTATTAAGAGACTCCTTTACTTTTTCCATATCTAATTTGCCCTTGTCAAGCATCTGCGCAAGGACCTCCTTTTCTTCCGTAATCTTGGCGTAACCTTTATTCAACTCTAAATTCTTGTTAAGCAATTTGGAATACTGGCCGAATAATACCTTGTTCCTGGCGTTCAATCGCGCGTTGCTGGCAACTACCACAGCCATAGACACAATTATTCCGAGAATCAGCACTTGCAGGCTACGCCAGACAACTTTTTTAAGGAAAACATAATTCAAAAGCCTGTTTATTTCTTTCGGGTCGATGCGGGAAAAACTTACGCCGGCAACGTACTGCTCAAAAGGCAATTCCTGGACTTTTTTTACCCAGGCAACCTTTGCATAAGCCAAAAAACACCTGCTTGACACCGGAGAGTGTATCTGTAAAAGCAGATTCGTATCCTGAGCGGTTAAATTAAGCGGCTTTTCTATATTGAGGTTATTTACTATAATGCAGAGGCCGCCTTTGGATATATCCTGGCTAAAGCCCTGATGCCAATTGGTAAGCGGCTTTAATTCCCTGTCTAAAACCTGCATCTCGACGGGAAAAATTGTATCCAACCGCTTATACTTTCTTTTCTCTTCGTGGGGAATCTTTTTGCTAAACAAACTTTACTCCTTAATGAATTGTTTTGCCAAATCAATCCGCTTGGAAATAGGCGGATGGTCATAAAGAAAAATCTCTACAAGTTTAGACGGCGTAAACTCCGCCAGGTTTTTCTTCCCTAATTTTGAAATCATGGAAATAAACCCCTGGGGGTTTCCTGTCGCCTTAATCGAACCCGTATCCGCGTTTCTTTCCATGCGCCTGGAAAATCCGTTCTGAAAAGGCAGCACAAAAATCCCCACTATCAAGACCAATAACGAAAATAACGCTAAATTTGCGATATCATCCTTGCCAAGATAGCCAAATATATGCAC
>JAQTPJ010000006.1 GCA_028712915.1 Candidatus Omnitrophota bacterium | reverse complement strand
CCCTGCCGCTTGCGTTTATGCGGGGCGCCAGTATAAAACTGACCTTGCCTGGATTTATCTCTTTGTCTTTCAAGCCGCTAGCCTCAATTAAGGCCTGTATGCCGAGATTAGAACTCTTGTTAATCTTTAACAAACCGTTCTTTACGATTATGCGGTTCTCGTCTATTAAAGGGACAACATCGGCTATAGTCCCTAAAGCGATTAAATCAAGATAATCATCCGTATTCTTTTTTTGCAAGGAGCAGATTAATTTATAGGTAAGCCCTACAGCAGCTAGGTTTTTAAATTCATAAGAACAATCGCTGCGTTTAGGATTTATGATGGCGTAAGCCGAAGGCAAGGCGCCTTCCTGCGGCTGGTGGTGGTCGACTATGATTATATCGATATTATGTTTATTAAGCAGCTCTACTTCTTTAAAACTTTTGATTCCGCAATCAAGCGCAATAAACAGTTTTACCTTCTCTTTATGCGCCATATTAACGGCATTGATAGTCAGGCCGTAACCTTCTTTAACGCGGTGCGGTATGTAGTGCAACACTTGCGCGCCGCGGCCCTTTAGTTCCTTTTCCAATATCGCGCAGGAAGTGATACCGTCAACATCGTAGTCAGAGAAAATCATAATCCTCTCCTTGCGGGAGACGGCCTTATTTATCCTTTCCGTTGCCTTATCCATATCCCTAAGCTCTGACGGCGGACGCAAGTTCTGTAGCGTGCAATTGAGAAAACGTTCTGCCTGGCTTTTTGTTTTTATACCGCGGTTAGCCAGAATCTGGGCGATAATCCTATCTATGCCTAAGCTGCTGCTAAGGCTATCGATGATATTGACATCAGCCTCTTTTATTATCCATCTTTTTCTCATAGTATTTATCTACATCTTCTCGGGACGAGAAATGCCCAACAGGCTAAGGCCGCCTGCAAACACAATTTTTAAGCAGCTGATTAAAGCGATGCGAGCCAACGCCAGGTTCTCATCGCCGCCCAATACCTTGTGCTTATCGTAGAAACGGTGAAAACCCGTGGCCAAACCCTGCAGGTACGCTGTGAGCTGGTAGGGATCAAGCTGCCTCAAGCATACTTCTAATGTATAAGGAGCCTGAAAAATAAGCCTCAATAATTCTTTTTCTTCATCCTGTTTTAATAAACTTAAATCCGCCTTTTTAAGGTTGGGCTTAAGCTCTTCGGCCTTTTCTAAAATACTGCATATACGCGCATGCGCGTATTGAATATAATATACCGGGTTTTCCGGAGATTGCTTCTTGGCTAATTCCAGGTCAAAATCAAGATGGCTGTCTGTGCGCCGCATCAAGAGAAAAAACCGCGTAGCGTCCCTGCCCACTTCATCTAATACTTCTCTTAAGGTAATGTATTGGCCTCTGCGGGTAGACATAGAAACAGATTTGCCTTGCCTATAAATAGTAGCCAGCTGCACGATAATCACGGATAACGCCTCTTTATCATGGCCTAGTGCCTGGATAACAGCTTTTATGCGCGGGACATAACCGTGATGATCCGGCCCCCATATATTTATCAGCCACTGAAAACCTCTTTCGAATTTATCCTTATGATAGGCTATGTCCGGGGCAAGGTATGTATAACTTTTATCCGATTTAATAACTACCCTATCCTTGTCATCGCCGAAAGCAGTTGATTTAAACCAGGACGCCCCCTCGCTATCGTAGATAAAATCTTTCTTTCTCAAAAACGCCAGCGATTTATCAATCTTATCCGAAGCTTGTAGTTTTTTCTGGCTGTACCAGATATCGAATTCCACTCCGAATTCTTTCAATTCATCCTTAATAATATTGGTAATTTTATCCAGGGCAAAATCGCAGAAATAACTGCTGTTGTCTATCTTTGCCTTTTTATCCAATATCTCTCGAGCCAAAGAAACAATATAATCCCCCTGGTAACAATCTTCGGGAAATTCCACGTCTTCGCCTTTTAGCTGGCGATAGCGCAGCTCGACTGACTTGCCTAAAATATTTATCTGGTTTCCTTCGTCATTGTTATAATATTCACGCACCACATCAAATCCCAGCGCCTTCAAAACATTAAACAAAGAATCGCCCACCGCGGCCTGCCTTGCGTGCGCGATAGAAAGAGGCCCTGTAGGATTGGCGCTTACAAATTCCAGAAGAACTTTCCTGCCTTTGCCTGCATCCATCCCTGCAAAGGCATCCTTTTCTTTTATGATACCGGCGAGCATATTATGGAAAAAAGAATCCTTCAGGTAGAAATTCACAAAACCGCCCTGCGCCACCTTTATGTCTTCGATAATCGAATCTAATTTGAATTCCGGGAGTTTGCCCTTGCAGAATGAAACCAGTTGTTCGGCTATATCTTTGGGGCTCTTTTTTAAGGATGAGGCTAGACGGAAGGCCGCGTTAGTAGAAAGGTCTCCGTTTATCCTCTCTTTGGGAATCTCGATTACAACTTCGGGGAACTCACTGATATTTAAGTCAGAAAGGAAAGAGTTTACTAACGAGGAAATAAGTTTTTCAATCTTTGGGAATGCGTATTCTTTTTGCATCTATCCATAGCCGCTCTAAATTATAATATTGTCTTGTCTCTTTGTAGAATATGTGGATTATGACGTCACCGTAGTCTAAGAGGCTCCATAGGCCGTTATTTTTGCTGCTGGGATTAAGCGCCTTTACCTTCTTCTCTAAGAATCCGTCCTCTATAGCCCTGGCAATACTTTCTACCTGTCTTTCAGAACTACCGCTGCAAATAATAAAATATTCGCAGAAGTTGGCTATCTTGCGCATATCCAAAATAACCAGATCTTCTGCTTTTTTATCTTTGGCTAACTTAGTAGCAAAACGAAACTTTTCTCTGGAGTCTATCTTAAAACCTCCTTTAAGGAACGAGCAATTCGCGGAATGTTAATGAACGTAAATTGTCTACGTGAATTTCCCGCCTTTAGCGGGATTCCGCTAAAGCGTAAGCGACGGCGGAAAAACTACTTGCCTAAAATTCTAAACATAGAGGTATTGCAATCGCCGCATTTGCCCTTCATTGCCTTGCGGCCATTCTTCATGGTTACTTCTTTTGTATCCTTCATTGTTTTCTTGCTCTTGCATTTAACGCAATAACCTTCTGTCATACATCCTCCTTTAGAAAACTGCCTATTTTTTAAAAATGCCTTCTATACTTTTACCACATCCCCTATGGATTGTCAAATAGTTTGGTTCCATTTTATAAAAATTAAGCCAGATACTCATTAACACACGATAAGCAGCCGTCTTTTTTAAATTTGCCTAAAGGCCCTACCAAAGAGATATTTGTCTTAATATTGCGGAAAATATCCTCAGCCACAGCCTTTAGGTCCTTAGGTTTAACCTTTAAGACTTCTTTCTTAATTGTGTCAAAATTCATAAGTGAACCTGTAGCAGAAAACGTCTCTCCCAGGAATACCATATGGTCCAGCGTATCTTCCAGGCTCATAGCAAGGTGGCTTAAGGAAAATTCTTTTGCCCTGGACAATTCCTGTTCAGGCACCGCCTTATCTTTTAATTTGGATAACTCCTTTAAAATAAGGTTTAATGCCAAATCTATCTTTTCATTGTCCAACCCTGCGTTAATATAAAAAGCTCCGGTGTCCATAAGGAATTTGGCCTGGCTGGATATCTCATAAGCGAGGCCGTGTTTTTCTCTCACCTCATTGAATAAACGGCTGGACATATTCCCGCCCAATATTATAGACAGCAGGCTAAGGACAAACCTCTTTGGATGCGTCCTGTTATAGGCAGGAAAACCTATGGCCAATCTCGTCTGCTCTATTTCCTTTTCCATAACCTCTATCTGCGCCTTGTCCTGCTTAGAACTGAACTTATTAAAAGAATAATTACTCTGCGATGCCTTTAATTTAGATAAATTGCCTTTTACAAGGCTTAAACACTCTTTATGTTTTACATTACCCGTGAATACGACAACCATATTCTCCGGCCTGTAGTATTTGTTTTGGAATTCCGCTATATCTTCTCTCTTAATAGCGGCTACTGATTCTATAGACCCGGCTATATTCCTTCCCAGCGGATGTTTAGGCCACATAATCTTATCCAGCAAATCATGAACCATATGTTGCGGTAAATCATGATACATCTTAATTTCTTCGATAATAACCGTTCTTTCCTTATGGATATCTTCTTTATCAAGGCTAGGATTTAATGCCATATCCAGAAGTATATCAAAAACAGGACCTGCTGCCTTGTGGGGCACCTTGGCAAGATAACAAGTCAGCTCTTCCGAGGTAAAGCCATTAAGCATACCTCCCCTGCCTTCTATCTGGCGCTTGATTTCATCCTTGTCATACTTGCGGGAACCTTTGAATACGACGTGTTCCAGGAAATGGCTTATCCCGGCACAAGAATCGTCCTCATACCTTGAGCCGACCTTAAGCCAAACGCCTATGGAGGCGCTATATGCGCCGCTCATATTATGAGTGATGACTGCCAGGTTATTTTCGAGTATTGTCTTATTGTACATCAGGAAGGAATGATGCCTTTTACGAAACGGCTTACTCTATTGACCAGGTCTTTTCTGCCTATATTTTCCTTAATTTTATTAATAATGGCGCTGCCGATGATTGCGCCGTCGCTTAACGAAGTGATTGTCTTGAATTGTTTTCTCGTGGATATGCCAAAGCCTACGCAGATAGGAACCTTGACCGATTTTTTAAGGTAACTGATCCTGTTAAAAATACCCTTTGCCAATTTATTCCTCGCGCCGGTCACGCCTGTGACCGATACATAGTAAATAAAACCCTTTGCGTTTCTCGCTATATGTTTAATCCTGGATACATCTGTGGTGGGCGCAAGAAAACTAATCAGGTAAATCCCGTATTTAGACAGGCTTTTCCGCAAATCCTTATCTTCTTCAAGCGACAAATCCGGCACCACTATGCCATCCAAACCTGATGACTTGGCATTTTTCGCGAAACGCTCAAGGCCGTAATTGAAAATAGGGTTATAATAACCCATAGTGAGAAGCGGCTTATCTATCTTATTTCTCAACCTCTTTGCCAGGGAAAAAACTTTATCCAGGTTGACTTTATTCTTCAAGGCAAACGCGCTGGCCTCCTGGATAATCGGCCCGTCGGCAAGAGGGTCGGAAAAAGGAACACCCAATTCAAACATGTCCACTCCCAGTCTGCTCAATTCCAATACCAGCTTCTCGGTCGTAGAAATATCAGGGTAGCCCACTGTAAGATAGGCTATAAAAGCCTTTCTTCTCTTTGATTTTAATTCGAGGAATTTCCTGCTAATGCGGTTCATTTCTTTGCCAATAAAGGAGAAACCAAAGTTACGTCTTTATCGCCTCTTCCGGAAAGGCACAATATTATAATCGAATTTTTCTTAAAGCGGTTTTTTGCTTTGGAAAGATACGCTATGGCATGCGCGGGCTCTAACGCCGGGATTATTCCCTCTGTTTCAGAAAGCAACTCAAAACCAGCCAGCGCTTCTTTATCAGTCACGGCTGCATACTCAGCCCTTTTAACCATCTGATAATAACTGTGCTCCGGACCGACTCCGGGATAATCCAACCCTGCCGCGATTGAATGAGCAATCTCTATCTGCCCGTATTTATCCTGTAAAACCTTACTCTTTGAGCCATGCAAGACGCCGATCTTTCCTTTTAAAAGGCTGGCAGCTGTTTTGCCTGAATTTAAACCCAGGCCTGCAGCCTCTATCCCTATCATCTTGACTTTCTTATCCTTGAAAAACGGATAAAATAACCCCATCGCGTTGCTGCCGCCTCCCACACAAGCCAATAAATAATCCGGCAATCTATTCTCTGAAGCGAGAATTTGTTTTCTCGCCTCTTTGCCGATGACAGACTGAAAATCCCTTACCAGCATCGGATACGGATGAGGCCCGGCAACAGAACCTATAATATAATGTGTAGTGCCTACATTAGTCACCCAATCCCTCAATGCCTCGGTCATTGCGTCTTTCAATGTCTTGGAGCCGCTTTTAACAGGAACTACCTTTGCGCCCAATAATTTCATCCTAAAAACATTCAGGCTCTGGCGTTCAATATCTTCCTCACCCATATAGATAACACATTCAAGGCCGAATAATGCCGCGACCGTAGCCGTGGCAACGCCGTGCTGGCCTGCGCCTGTCTCAGCGATTATGCGTTTCTTTCCCATACGCCGGGCAAGAAGCGCCTGGCCCAAGGTATTGTTGATTTTATGGGCTCCTGTGTGAAGCAGGTCTTCTCTTTTGAGATAAACCTTGAATCCGCCTAAATATTTGCTCAAATTCTTAGCAAAATATAACGGCGTAGGCCTTCCCGCATATTGGCTTAAGAGATAATCCAGTTCTTTACGGAAAGATTTATCCTTCTGGCTGGACCTGTATTCTGCTTCCAGCTCTTTCAACGCAGGCATCAGCGTCTCAGGAACAAACTTTCCGCCAAAGATTCCAAAATGTCCTTTTTTGTCCGGTAATATCTTCATGATTTCTATAAGGTAAATAAAATGCCGAGGGGCGGAATCGAACCGTCGACGCCAGGATTTTCAGTCCTGCGCTCTACCGACTGAGCTACCTCGGCATACAATAATCTAATGGAATTCAATTTTATCAGAAAAATCTCCCGTGTCAATGAAAACTCGGGGTAAAACCTATCTACTTGGCGTTCTCTATTATTTTTAGATATATCTTCTGGGCCAGTTTTCTGTTAGGCAAAAGATGCCTTCTTGCGGAAACGCGCATACGCACAGTCTTAGGGGTAAGCTGCTCTATACTGACCTTCACCTTGGAAACATCTACTGTTGCTTCAATTGTGCCTTTTTGCCGGTCTTCAGTGTCTACTGCCCCCATAATATTAGTGACCCTTAAAGCTGAAGACCATACCTTATCAATGCCTCTATCAGTGTCTCCCTGAATAGCGTCGTCGCTGACCGCGTATCCGCCCACAGCACCAACAGCCCCTATGAATAGGTAGAAACAACCTGAATAAAACAAACAAAAACTTATTAACAACGCGATAAAAACAGGTTTTGTCTTCATTTAAGTTCCTTTCCAGAAAATACTTTTATAAAACAAAAAACTGTGAGCGCCAATATGCTTATCCACGATAAAGCAAATAAAATGATACCATAAATATTCACTTTATTTAACCTCTTTTTACGGCAGCCTTCTTCTTCCAGGCCACCCTTACTAATATAGCAATGGATAGGAATAAAACAAGCAGAATAATTCTTGTGATTAATATGTATATACGGTTTTCAGCGGCCACGCCTTTCATTAGAATAAGAGGCAGCCACTCTTTGAAAAACCACCAGCATAAAATCGTAAGCAAAAATGTAGGCGTTACGTATTTTATGATAAATTTATAAATCCTGGGTATGCGTAAATCAGCGCCATGATGAATTTCTTCCCACGCTTTATCTATACCGAATACCCAGCCGAATAAAATCGCCTCTACCGTAGCGAATAAAACCAGGCAGAATGTCCCGCCCCAGAAATCCAACTCATCCACAACCCCTTTGCTTAAAAATAGCACTCCGGGGATGCATAAGAAGAATGTCACAAACGCGAATATTTTTACTGCCTTTTTCCGCGAAATATCAAATTCATCCTCCAGGAACGCGATCGCCGGCTGCGCCAAGGATACGGATGAAGTAACTCCAGCCAAAAACAATAAAAAGAACCACATAAAACCAAACGCTTCGCTAAAAGGTATATGGTTCAACACCAAGGGCATTGTCACGAACCCCAGGTTAAATAAACCGCCTTGCGCTATATTGGCTATATCCGTCGGGCCAAAGAATACAAAGGCAGCCGGGATAATAATGCTTCCGCCAAGTATAACCTCGGCAAACTCGTTAGTGCTTACAGCGGATAAACCCGAAAGCACCACATCATCGCCTTTTGATAAATAGCTGGCGTATGTCAAAATTACGCCTATGCCCACGCTCAATGTAAAAAATATCTGCCCGGCCGCTGCCAACCAGACCTTAGGATTTTTAAGCGCGGAAAAATCAGGATTCCACATATAGCCCAGCCCGTTAAAAACATTCCAACTCGGCCTGGAAGAATCAGGTGCACCCAGCGTCAAAACCCTGATTAACATAATTACCCCGCACACAAAAGGTATTGGCATAGCTATCTTACAAAGCCTTTCAATCCCGCCTTTTATGCCGTGGGAAATTACAAATATATTTAAAGCAAAAGTAACCACAAAAAACAAAATGCTCAATGCCGAGCCGTTAAATAAACCATTGTTGTTCAATCCCTGATAATCAACCAATAACGCCTTCATCTGTTCTTGGTCAACAGCCTGGCTGCACTTGCCTATCATAGAAAGAAAACTATACCCCAGCGCCCAGGATTCTATATAGGTATAGTAAATAAAAATAACCAGCGGGCCAAAAATACCTATCACTCCGAAATATTTGATGAAACGGTTTTTCTGCCAAACGCTATGGAAAATTCCGGGAGCTGTGCCGTGCTCAAAACCGCCGCCGTAGCGGCCCAAGGTCCATTCAATCCACATCAAAGGGATGCCCAAAAATAATAAAGAGACAAAATAAGGAATCATAAATGCGCCGCCGCCGTTCTGGGCAACCTGGCCCGGGAAACGCAAAAAATTACCCAAGCCTACAGCAGAACCAGCAACAGCCATAATCATCCCTAACCGCGAACCCCAATTATCCCTTTTATTTTTATTCATATGTTATCCTAAAGTTTTAAAACTTAAAATTATTATATCGGGCGAATATCAAGTTTTCAATATCTTTTTATACGCTTTTATCCACCAATGAAGTGGCGGCGGACTTCGGCGATTCTCGCTACCTGGCTTTAATCAACTTCAATAAATTATCTATATCTGTCCATGGCTTACTGCTCCTTAATATAACAATCGCGTATTCCTTATTCTTGGCATAAGCTATCCCGGAATAACAATGCCGGGCGCTTTTGGTATACCCCGTCTTAACCAATACAAGCGGGTAGGATTTTTTGAAAAGCAGCTTGTTATGGTTAACTAAATCTATGCTTCTCCCATCGCTACTTTGAATAACGGTCTTCTTTTTCTTCATAATCTGATAAATCACAGGATTTTTTAGCGCCGCCCTGGTTATGCGGTATAAATCATATACCGTAGAATATTGGTTTTTAGCGGGCAGTCCGGAAGCGTTTATAAAATTAGAGTGCTTTGCCCCTAATGACCTCGCTTTTTTGTTCATTATTTTAGCGAATTGCGATTCGCTGCCAGCCACTGCCTCTGCAAGGGCGACGCTGGCGTCATTAGCGGAAGAAATCAAAACCGCCTTGATTAAATCTATAGACCTGTATTTCTCGCCGGGTTTTAGCCATATTTTGCTTGGCTCTGTCAAAGAAGCATTATGGGAGACTTCCACAATAGCGTCCGGACCTAACCTTTCCAATGCTACCAATGCTGTAAGGATTTTAAGAGTACTGGCAGGAGCACGCTTAATGTGGATATTTCTCGAATAGGCTATTTTGTTTTTTTTAAGATCAACTACTATTGCCGAACTGGCAGTTATAATAACTTCTTGTTTACCTGCTTTAGCAAAGCAATTGAAAACATGAAGGAATAAAACGCATAGACATACGGCTGCCGCTACATATTTTTTATTTACAGCATTGCTGCGCAGAATAGAAAAATATATATTGCGGGGTAATTTTTTAACTATCTTTAAGGGATTTTTTAACGAACTCAAGAATTATTATGGTTTGTTTCGCCTTTAATCAACTCTAAGAATGCCTCTGCTATCTTGGGGTCAAACTGGGTTCCGGAGCTATCCTGAATTATTTTTATGGCTTCTTCTTTGGAAAACGCCTTGCGATATGGCCTATTCTCTGTCAAGGCTTCATAGACATCCACAATAGAGACTATGCGGGCGCCCAAGGGAATTTCTTCTCCTTTTAATCCGTCGGGATAACCTGTACCGTCATATTTCTCGTGATGATGAAGCACAAAAGGCGTGCTCTCCGAAAGAAATTCTACTACAGACATTATGTCAGCGGCAATCTTAGGGTGCTGTTTTACTATTTCAAACTCAGCCTTGGTAAGGGGGCCTTTCTTAAGAAGAATCTTATCTGGTATGCCGATTTTACCTATGTCATGCAATACTGCTGCGCGTCTGACATTTTCGACCTCGCGTTCGCTCAAGTCGAATTTCTGCGCCAGTTTTACCGCATAGTGCACTGTCTTCTCGGAATGCTGGCGAGTAGTGTGGTCTTTCAACTCCAAGCTCTTAGACAAAGAATATACTGCCTCTAAAATGCTATCTTCTCCCTTAACGGCAAAAAACGACATTTTCTCCTTTAAAGCCTTTAATAAACGGTCTTTCTCCGATATTGCCGTTTTGTCTTCATCTTTCATAAAACCATGTATATAAGAGCCTACCCCGTCTCCTCCGGAGGTCTTTACTTTAAATACCGACTTCTCTACTGCCTCAATCATTTCTTTAGGATTAAATAGGGGATCTTCGGGATAGCTCACAACGCCGATGCTGCATTTTAAATTGACCACATTTTTCTCATCGCCGAACCCTTTATGTTCAAGCACGCGTATAAGCTTTTTAGATACTAAAATAGCGTTCTCGCGGTCTATCTCAGGCAGAATTATCATAAACTCCTCGCCAGCCCAACGGGCAATAACATCATTGGCGCGCAGTTCTGACCTTAACAACTTTGCTACCTGGATTAAAACCTTATCCCCAAAATCATAACCGTAGGTGTCGTTAATCGACTTAAAATAATCCAAATCTATCTGCAATAATGATAATGGAGAGAAAGAACGCTTTGCCCTTTCAAACTCTGAATTTAATCTCTCCAGAATATAGCGTTTATTATAAAGCTCCGTTAAGGTATCTTTTAAGGCAAGGCTTTCTAATTTTTCCTTTGCCATAGATAACTCTTTCTCTGCTACTGCCCTCTCGCTATTATCTCTGGCAAACCCCAGGAAGCCCACAATTTTACCGTTAATTACCCTCGGTACCGCGCTTAAAGATACGGGTATTTTTCTGCCATTTTTATGAACAAGTTTAAGTTCCCTGGAAAAAATACCTTCCCTGGCAGCTGTTTCCACGACATCTCGCGCTTCCTGCGGCGTCTCATGGATATCAGTCGGCGTAATTTTTCCTATTGCCTCTTCCTTTGTGTAGCCAAACATCTTCTCTGAATACTTATTCCAAATAATAAACTTGCCGGATTCATCTATCATGCCGACATGCAAAGGAACACTTTCTAAAAAAGTCCTATAGCGCTCTTCGGCATCTATGATTTTTTGTTGGGCCCTTTTGCGCTCCGTGATGTCAACACCGATAACTATGATGCTTATAACCTGCTCCGCCTTATCTCTTAAAACCGTATTCGACCAAAACACAACCCTCTCTTCGCCTGATTTGGTCAAAATAGGGCTCTCATAATGGTTAGGCAGTATATTCCTATCACTCTTTGTCTCCTCAATCATCATCCTCACTGTATCCCTTAATCTTTCAGGTATAAATAAATCCAGCCAGTTCTTGCCTATCGTTTCCGCCCTGCTATAGCCGGTAACCATCTCGCAGCCCTTATTAAACATCTTTATTCTTGTATCACTATCTAACTCAACGACCAAATTCTGCGGCGTCTCCATAATCCTTTCCAAGTGTTCCTTGGAAGACTTCAATTCATTCTCTATGATTTTCTGCTGCGATAAATCTATATTGACGCTCATGCCGTGGGATACCTGCCCGCCCAAATCATATATAGGATAAGTGCTGGTATAGACATAACGGTATGTCCCGTCGGAACTTTTGTCTTCCCATTCCATCCCCTGGAAAGATTTGCCGTTAAATACTTCTTTAATAAGAGATATTGTCTTATCGCGGTCTTTTTCCTGGGCTATTGTCTCAAACATGGAACGGTTTAAAACATCATTTGTTTTGAAACCGTATAATTTTTCGGCTGCTTTATTCCAGCCTATAATTTTTCCTTCTCTGTCATAATCGAAACACGCCACAGGCAGGTTCTCAAAGAGGTTACGAAAATAACGCTCGGATGACTCTATCCTTTGTTGCATCTCCCTCTCGTTGGTGATATCGTGCATCACTGAAATTTTGGAAATGCTGCCGTCCGGATTTATCAAAGGGCTGTTGTGGATGCGATAAATCCTGTTATTCAACTGGTGCCTGTGCTCTACAATTACGAATTCTCCGTCAAATACGCGTTCGCCAAAACACCAGGGGCAAATTTCGTTTCTTTTATACAAAACTTCGTAGCATTTTTTTCCTACGCCCTCGCCAAAAACCTGCTTGAATGATTTATTCGTAAACTCAATCTTAAAGTTCTTATTGGATATAAACACTAAATCATCCATCGCGTCAAAAATATTTTGCATCTGCCTTTTTAACTTGAAATATTCCCTTTCTATACGATGGCGCCTGTCTTCGGATTCTTTAATCGCTAAATCAATCTCATAACTCTCATCCCGCATCTTCCTTTTTAATCTCAGGCGGTAGATATAGAAAATTATAAGCGCGAACGTCAAGGTCCTTTGGATAGTCAAGGCGGCGGCGTTAACCGGTCCTTCTGCGTCAACAAAACCGGTGAATCCCCAATTGGTAAAGCCAGTGCGGATATTATAGTAAGGAACAACCAGGTAGGAAATGGCTATAATAAATATGTAGGCAAAACTTATAAGGTTTTCGCGGTTAAATACTCTGCGGATTATTTTATTCAGCTTATCCTTATATCCCGCTATCATAAACAACCCCTATTTTTTCTTAATTAGATACTCATAGTCTATATAAAAAATACCTTAATATCCGCTTATCTTAACCTAAAGGCCAAATCAATCAATGTGCTTACCAGAAATGACTTAAGGAATATTATAATCAAAAAAGCGATTAACGGCGAAAAGTCTATGCCTGAACGGTAGCTAAATGGCAGCCATTTTCTCAAAGGCGCCAATATCGGCTCTGTGGTGCTATATAAGAATTGGACTATGGGATTTAACGGGTCCGGATTGACCCAGCTGATTAATGCGCGGATAAGAATAAGCCAGTAGAGAATAGTCAGGACTATTTCTACGATATGCGCTAATGCGGTTAAAAGATTGTAAAGAATAAACATACTTAACTTATTGTAAGGTGCAGTGTTATAACACCGTCAAGCAGTATTTAATTTTATCTTATAAAATAATTTATATCAAGATAAATTAAATCTTTCTCTGGGCAGGTTAAAGTATCCGAAGCATACCATAGGAGCAGCCTTTTTTATCGTGCCTAACATATTCAATATGCCAATCGGCTTTTCTTTAATAGGAGGAATTTTACTCAGATAAAAGGCTGAATCTATGCATAAATTCCTCAACTGCAAAAGGTCAACATAGCCGCGTTTTAATAAATTGATTAATGCCGAAATTTCAGCCGGAGTATCTGTTAACCCGGGGAAAACCAGTAGATTCAAAGAAACAAATAACCCCGCCTTCTTGGCTATTTTGATGGAAGACATGACATCGTTAAATTTATATCCGCGCTGATTGTAGTAAGCATCGTAAAAATCCTTGCGGAAGCTGTTTATGCTGATACGCACACTGTTCAAACCCACCCGGGCCAACTCTTCCAAGTAATCAGGATTATAGGCATTTGTATTCAAGTGAATTGTACCTTTTGGAGTAGATTGCCTAATCATGACTATCGCCTTTTTTATGGTTTTAAATTGCAACAGAGGTTCTCCTTCGCAGCCCTGTCCGAAACTTACAATAGCCTCCCTGGCTTTATCCAGATGCCTGACAGCTACCTCTTTTATTTCCTGCGGCGTGGGCACGAAATTTATGCGCGCATGCGACGCTGTTGTGCAATCGCTATCCTGTAAGGATAAACAACCCAGGCAACTGGCGTTACAAACCGGCGAAGCCGGCAGCGGCGCTTCCCAGCGTTTAAAAAATAAATTCTGGGCCGCGCGGCAATTATAATTCAAGGCGCAATTTGACAAGTGCCTGAATAACCTGTTGCGCGGATATTTCTTCAAGAATAGTCCGGCGTTATTCTTTAACAACGCGGTATTGCTGTAATAATGAGGCCTTTGGCGTAATAAAGGGTCGATTTTTATTGCCGCAACATAATATTTTCCCTTCAACCATCCCACAGCCGCGTAAGACCAGAGCGGCAGGATTATTTTTCTGTCTATTTTCTTTGCTGCCGGCAAAAGCAGCCTTGTATATCCCGGAATAAGAAATGCGCTCACGGCAAAAACTTTTTTCCCTTTGTATTGCGCTATAAGCGCCGGATATTTTTCATTCACATCATAGCCTATCGGCATATGCCCAGGCATATAAAACAGCGTGCTGCCTTTAGGCATAAGGATTATTTCTTCCTTCAAGGGTATCTTAGCTATATCCGCAGCGCAGCCCATCATCTTTAAATCAGGATGGACGAATATATTGCCTTTGCTGTCGGATAATACTAAATTAGGTATAATTTTGTTCATTTATCTTTTTTAACCCTGATAATTTTGCTTAATTGCGCTAATTCGTCATCAGATATCTCGCGCCATTCTCCCAATGCTAAATCGCCTAAGCCCAGGTTACCTAATGCCACCCTTTCTAACGCCAACACTCTATATTTAAATAAAGCCAACATTTTCTTAATCTGGCGCTTGCGGCCCTCGTGAATTATAATTTTTATTTTTCCGTCGCCCGCCCTGGTTACTTTACACGGAGAAGTAACAACACCTTCCAGCATTACTCCTCTCTGGAGCTGGTTTCTATGAAGTTCCGACAATTCTTTATCCAATTTTGCGACATAAACTTTATCTACGCCAAAAGCCGGATGCGTCAATTTGTAAGATAAATCTCCGTCGTTGGTTAATATCAATAATCCCGTCGAATCCTTATCGAGCCTGCCCACAGGGAATAAGTGTTTATATGCCGCGGGCAATAAATCCATAACCGTGGTCTCCGCAAAAGGGTCTTTTTTAGTCGTGGTCACGCCTTTAGGTTTATTTAATAAAATATATATTTTTTCTTTTAAGGATATTTTCTTGCCGTCCAAATAAACGGTTTCGCCGCCAGGATTTATCTGGTAAGACGGTTCGGTTTCTACTTTACCTCCTACTTTAACTTTGCCGGCCTTTATTAATTCCAAGGCCCTGCGCCTGGAACATGCTCCGGAATGTGATAAAAAAACCTG
>JAQTPJ010000123.1 GCA_028712915.1 Candidatus Omnitrophota bacterium | reverse complement strand
ATATCCGCGGTCATAGCGTCCTTAGCCACAACAGTCACGGAAATAATATCGTTCTCAACAGAATATCCTGTCTTGGGATTAATAATATGAGAGTAGCGCTTGCCGTCAATCTCCACAAACTGCTCATAATCCCCGGAAGTGGCCACAGCCGCATCCTTTAATTCCAAATCAGTGAGCAATTTATTTTTATCGCGGGGATGCTGCAAACCGACCTTCCACGGCTGGCCGAATTTCCTGCCCAAGCAATATATATCGCCGCCGGCATTGATAATCGCCGAATCCACTCCGCCCTCCTTTAACGCCTTTACAGCGCAGTCCACGGCATAGCCTTTAGCAAAGGCTCCGAAATCAACCTGCATATTCCTCTGATTAAACTTTATGTTGTTGTTTTTAATATCAACACCAATTTTCTTGAAACCGACCAGCGCCAGGGCGCTGTTTATCTCGCTTTCCGACGGTATCCTTTTTTCCTTAAACGCCTCTTTCCAAACCCTTGATAAAGGCGCTACAGTAATATCAAACTCGCCTCCGGTAAGCTCGTAAAACTTCTCTGCCTTTTTAACCAAGAGGCAAACCTCAAAGTTGGTATTGAGAAACCCTGTTTTGTTCAGATGCGCTACGCTAGAGTCGTCCCTATATATAGAAAATACTTTTTCTACGCGTTCTATTTCCGTAAAAACTATACCAGCGGCTTCTTTGTAGGGCGAAATTACTTCCACAACCGTGCCCATAAAGAATTTCTTATCGTTATAAAGCGGTTTATCCATACATCCTCCCACCAATAATAGCACAAAAACCAGAGTTGCCAATCTTTTCAATATATTCATTTTCTCGCCTTTAAAATATCCTTCAAAGACAATGTATTCACCACATCCTGCTTTGTAAGCCAGCCCCTGCGCGCCATTGCCACGCCAAATTTCATAAAATCCAAATGCGCGACCGCATGCGAATCAGTATTAATAATAAACCTGGCGCCGTTTTGCCTGGCAAGCCTGATTAGAGAATCTCCCAAATCCAGGCGGTTGGGAAATGAATTTATCTCCAAAATAGTATTGGTATCTTTCGCTGCTTTAAAAACTTCCTCAAAATTCAACTCGTAGGAATCGCGCGCGCCCCAGAGCCTGCCTGTAGGATGCGCTATAATATCCACGTTTTTATTCCTGCAGGCCTTGATTATGCGCCTGCTAAGTTGTTCTTTGGATTGCTTAAACCCCGAGTGGATTGCCGCAATCACAAAATCGAATTCTTTTAGAATTTCATCATCATAATCAATATTGCCCGCGGAATCAATTTCAACTTCGGTTCCGAACAAAACCCTAAAACCTTTTAATCTTTTGTTTACAGAATCAATCTCTTTCTTTTTGATTTTTAAATCGGCTATAGAAAGGCCCCTTGCAACCTTCAGGCTCTGCGAGTGGTCGCTTATGGCGATATACTCGTAACCTTTCTTCCTTGCCGCGTCAACAATTTCCCTGATTGTGTTTTTCCCGTCGGAATAATTGGAATGCGCGTGCAAATCGCCCTTTATATCTTTTAATTCTATTAATTTCGGCAGCTTGTTTTTTAATGCCGCCTCTACCTCGCCGGTATCTTCCCTTAATTCCGGGGCGATATACTGCATCTTCAGGATTTTATATAAATCCTCTTCTGTTTTTGAAGCCAGGCATTCCTGGGATTTTTTCCTGGTGACGGGGAAAACCCCATACTCATTTACCTTGAGATTTCTCCTGGCGGCGATAGTCCTGATTTTCACATTGTGGTTTTTTGAGCCTGTGAAATATAAAAGCGCCGCGCCGAAAGAATCCGGCTTAACCACCCGCGCGTCTACCTGGACGCCGCCTTTAGATAATACCGATGATTTGGTAATACCCTTGGCAAAGACATCTTTCACTTCTGCGCAGCCGCAAAAAACATCCATAACTTTCTGCGGCTTGTTGGAGGCCACCAGTATATCTATGTCTTTTACCGTTTCCTTCATCCTGCGCAGGCTTCCGGCAACTTCTACGCGCTTTACCTCTTTCAAGGCTCTCAATTCACTGACAAACCTGGCCGCGATATCCCAGGCAGTGGCTATATCAATCCTCTCGCTGCCCCTCTTGAATATATCTATGCCCCTTAAAATATTCTCGACTGTTTTTTCTTTTACGCCTTCTAGGCCCAAAAGTTTTCCCTCCAAAGCAAATTTCTCCAGAGTCGCCACATCCTTTATGTTCAACTCATCATAAAACAGTTTTGCTGTTTTTGGGCCGACAGAAGGAACCTTTAATAGCTCCAATATCCCCAGAGGAACTTCTTTTTTTAAATCCTCGTAATATCCGATTCTACCGGTAGAAAGGTATTCCTTGATTTTAGATTCCAAATCCTTGCCGATTCCGGGGATTTCTGTCAATTTATCTGCGGCGGCATACTCTTCTATATTGTCTAAATCCTGGAGTATCTCTACCGCGCGTTCATAGGCGCGGATCCTGAAAAGGTTGTCGGATTTAATCTCCAGAATCTGGGCAATGGAAGAAAAAATATTAGCTATTTCTAAATTTTTCATAGCGAATTAAAAAACGGCTTTTGCGTGGTTTTCATAAGCGGCGTCAGGGCCAAAAATGAACCGAAACAAGTTAAGCCCATTATGCCAAAGGCGATTCTTACGCCCAATACCTGCGCCAGGGAACCCGCCATTATGCTCCCGAAAGGAGCTGTCCCGGCAAAGGTAAGCACATAAATGCTCATTATCCTGCCGCGGAATTCGTCGGGCACCATAGTTTGTATCACTGAATTTATTATGACTGATGATGACAATATCGCAAAACCAATTGACGCCAGTATAATTGCCGAAACAATAAACGAATCGGACAAAGCCAGGGCAATAATACTGAAAGAAAGCATATACAGCGCGATAATCAAAAATTTTACCCTCTTGTCGGGATCCTTAAGGTTTGCCAAAACCAACCCCCCTAATAACGAACCTACGCCGCTGCAGGACATAAGCAGCCCGAACCCCTTACTGTCTAAGCCTAAAATATCTTTGGCGAATACAGGAAGCAGAATCATATAAGACAAACCAAACAAACTAACCACGCCCATAGCGATGATTAAAATAAGATAAGGTTTATTTTTCAGGATAAACTTTACGCCTCCTTTTAAATCTTCCATAAAAGGAGAATTGTTATTGTTGCGCGCTACAACCTTGGGTTTTATCAAAAGTAAAGCCACGATAAAAGCAAGAAAACTTACGGCATTGATATAAAAACACCCGGCAACGCTTATTGCCGCGATAAATATCCCTGCCAGCGCCGGGCCCAACATCCTTGCGGCGTGAAACCCTATGGAAGTCAAGGCAATGCCGTTTAAAATATTCTTTTTACCGACCAACTCGGCGATTATTGACTGCCTTGCCGGGGCATCCAAAGATAGGACTATCCCGTTTAACATGGTTATTAACAAAATAAAATTCACCGTCACAATATTAAACTGCGTAACTACCGCCAGCAAAAACGCGAGGCACATGGAAATAACCTGCGCAATGATAAGCAGGGCTTTTTTATTGACCCTGTCCACCAATACTCCCGAAAATAATGAAAACAAAAATACTGGCAGCGAGTTGACAAAACCCACCAAACCTAACAGGAAAGACGAATGTGACAGCTCAAAGACCAGCCAGCTCTGCG
>JAQTPJ010000122.1 GCA_028712915.1 Candidatus Omnitrophota bacterium | reverse complement strand
TCCCCGTACTCACGTATGGGGTATCCGTTCGACTTTTTAATCTGTTGAATATTCCCCATACGTGAGTGTGGGGTTTGTATTCGCCTCTTGTATTAATTCTAAATTTTCCCTAGCCTGCTTCTCGTCAATCTTATTTATGGCAAATCCTACGTGGACATTTACGTACTCTCCGACTTTAACGCCTCTAAGCAAATCAACGCAAATCTTCTTTTTCACGCCGCCAAAATCAGCCAGGGCGTAATTATCTTCCAGTATTTTCTCTATCCTTCCGGGAACAGCTAAACACATATTTAACCCCAATAATGTAACGCTGCATACGCCTGGCCTATGCATATGCCCAGGTCGTTTAAAGGGATCCCTTTTTTGTTAAATAAATTATAACCGCAATCGCCCAATTTTTCTGCGGCAGCATTAAAAAGTAATTTATTCTGGAATACGCCGCCGCTCAAAACAATATCTTTAATATTGTATGCTTTCTGCGATTTCTTTGTTACCTTGATAATCGTTTCGGCCAAAGAATTATGAAACTTCCTGGCTATGTCTTCTTTCGCCAATCCTTTAGCCATATCGCCAAGTATGCCTTTGATTAATTTATTATAACCAACCACAAAGCAATTATCATCTTTAAAAATATCCATCTCATAAAAGCCTGTTGTTTCGCTGCGGGATGCTATTTTCTCCAAAGCTATCGCTGCCTGCGCTTCGAAATCAGCCTTATGGCAAATACCCAGTATTGAAGAAACAGCGTCAAACAGCCTGCCCGCGCCTGAAGTCAGCGGAGAATTAATATTTTGCTCTATCATCTTAATTAAAACATTGTAATCCTTCTTCGGTTTTATCTTAAGGCAATCCAAATTTAATTTAAGCGCGCCTTTGCCCAAACAATCATAGAGAATACTGAACGCCATCCTCCAGGGCTCCCTTACGGCAGCCTCTGCGCCAGGCATCCTTAAATACTTCAAGTGCGCCACCCTTTTAAAACCTGACTTATCCACAATCATAAATTCGCCGCCCCATAAATTTCCGTCGCTGCCAAAACCTGTGCCGTCAAAAACAACGCCCATAATAGGCTTCTTAAAACCATTGCCAAACATAAACGAAGCTATATGCGCGTGGTGGTGCTGCACGGAAACCTTATTGCCGGTATCGAATAACTCAGCCGCTTTTACGCTGAAATAACCCGGATGCATATCAAACGCTACAATGTCTGGCCGCGCCTTAAGTTTTAAAATGGCGCTTCTGAATTTATCAAAATTATCCGAATCGTTTAAATCTCCGAACTCCTGAGATATAGACAAATTGCCCTTCTTGAGCAGGCAAAATCTGCTTTTTATATCAGCGCCTAAAGCAATTATAGTCTTATTATTTTTTGTTTTCATCACTACCCATAATTTCTATAAAAGTATTCTCTAATAAAAGTAATTTTTTATGCAGCTCTTCTGATAAGGGACTGCCGAATTCCAAATTTTTCGGCTGAATGCCCAACATAAATATTTCTGCTTTGATGTGTTCCTTGATATTTTCAATCATGAGTCTCGGCGAAACATTATGCGTGGAAAAACCGTATTGCGGTATTTCGTCTGCCTTGATTAATCTCATATAGCCTGCTTCTTTATCCATGCTCACGGCATCAATAAGCAAAATGACGTCGGGTTGCAGTTTTATAATCTTACCGATATAATTTTCAGGGCTGGAACCGGCATCCAGGCAATTCGCTTTTACCTTACCTTCTATCCTTTCTGTCAATGCCGGCCCGAAACTATCGTCGCCCCTCAAGGAATTGCCAATGCCTACAATCAACACTTTGCCTGAGAGTATTTTAGACAACTGCTCTTTGGTATTATCAGGGGCTAAAGGCATGGCTATATAATTTTAGAAATAAATTGCAGCGCAGGTAGCGCTATATTTTTTCTGTGGTAAGAGTGGTTTTTCTTCTGCACCTTGCGCAAACTACTTTCATCCTGTCCGAACGCGATGAAATATTTACGGCAGACTTTACTTCCTCGTCTGAAATGCCCAGCTCTTTTAATCTGGTCATATAAAGGGTAGGATTTGAATAGGCAAGCTCGCCTAATTCCTTGGCAAGCCAAATAATGTGGTCTTTGCATCCGATTACGTCGCCGCAAATTTCGCATAACAATAATTCTTTTTCTATAGTCTCTTTGCTATCCCTTCTGTCGAACATGGAAAGTTCCCATTCATTGGATAACTTTATGCCTTCCTTTGTTATGCAGTATGCCTGGCACTGGCCGCAGAATATGCATGTGTCCGAATAGTGAATCATTATCCTTTTCGCCGAATTTTTATCCACGATGTCCTCGTGGCTAATGGCATTAACAGGACAGACGTTCTCACAACCAAGGCAGCCTACGCACTCATCCTGACTAAACTTAGGCCTGCCCCTAAAGTTCTTGTGCGGCGTATGCGCTTCTTTGGGGAACCTGGAAGTATACGGCCCTTTAACTAAAGCGACAATCGCCTCTTTTAATTCGCGTAATTTAGGAAGCTTCACTCTTTAAACTCCTTTGACTCTTTATAGTAATCGACAGAACTCTTATGCCATAATTTGATACCACTTGTATATGCCGCCCTGGCAAGCGCATGCGCCGCCGTAGGCGATGTAAGAAGCAAAAATATTGCCACAAGCATTGCTTTTATGCCTGACGGATTGAACCCCTCGATTAAAAATACTCCAAACATAATGCCGCAAGTCCCCAGGGTAACGCTCTTAGTAGATGCCTGAAGCCTATTATAAACATCAGGAAGACGCACCAACCCGATGCAGCCAAAAACATCAAAACATAAACCAATAATTATAAAAATATGGCCGATTAAATCAATCATCAAAATTCCTGCCTTCCAGGTATTTTGCCAACGCCAAGACGCCGATAAAACTCTGCAGCGCCCAGGCAATAGCAATATCCATATACCAGGATTTATGCGTAAATATTGCCAATATCGCGCAAATACCAATTACCAGAATACCCAACACATCCACTGCCACAGAACGGTCTGCGGCAGTAGGACCTTTTACCAAACGGTATAGCACTAAAAATCCGGCAAATAAAATAATCACCATGTATTTATTCATAAGCGGCATATCCGATTTAACAACAATCGCTATGCCCAAAATAATCCCTATTACCCCTAACAACCACCTGATCTTCTTCATTCAAACACCTTCTCGATAATATCCTCAAACCCTTTAACAATAATATTGGTCGCTTTAACCATGTCTTTATCTTTAACACTAATCCAATGAATATATAAGAATCCCTTTTCCTGGTCTATGTCCACGGTAAATGTTCCCGGCGTAAGCGTAATGGAATTTGCCAAGGCGGTCAAGGCCATTTCGGTCTTAAGCCGTGTCTTAACCTTTACGATACCTGGATTAATAGGCATATCCGGCTGGATTACCCTAAAGGCAACATCAAAATTTGCCAGGATGCACTTCCATAGGAATACGCCGAGGAATTTGAAGAAATAAAAATAACGTTTCGGCTCAAACCACTTGTTCGGATAATCCGTAAAGAAATCCGCGCTGGAAAGCATAACCAGAAAAGCCGCAATCACTCCAGCGATAAGAGAAACAGGCTCTACAGTAGCCGTCAATAAAACCCAGACTAAGAGGGCAATGGAAAAAGTAACTATTTGCGATTTAATCCTTAGCATTTTATTTTCCTAACAAAGATACAAAATACTGCGTCCCGCCGCTTAATACTTTTGC
>JAQTPJ010000121.1 GCA_028712915.1 Candidatus Omnitrophota bacterium | reverse complement strand
CAGCTATAGCCTTTCTTTATTCCGGCCCGGCAATCAATATCCTTGCCATAATTTTTACCGCCAGGATATTAGGTTGGCAGATTGGCCTTGCCAGGGCAGTAGGCGCGGTTTTATTCAGCATTGTGATAGGGCTGTTAATGCATATTGTATTTATAAAAGAGGAACGCCAGAGGCAGGCGCAGGGTGATTTTTCTGCGCAGCAGGAAGCGGTATCGAGACCGCTATGGAAGAATGCTGTTTATTTTGTCTCGCTGGTTAGTATTCTTGTTTTTGTAAATTGGGCAAAACCAGAATTATCCGATACGGGCTTTTGGGTTTATATTTATAGCATAAAATGGTTTATAACAGGATTTTTCGCTGTAGTATTAGCGTTGATATTAATGAATTGGTTTAACAAGGCGGAATTAAAAGAATGGGTTAGGTCGAGTTGGCAATTTGCCCTCCAGATATTGCCGCTGCTTTTAGCCGGCGTGTTGGTTGCCGGTTTCCTGCTTGGCAGGGTGGGGCATGAAGGAATAATACCCTCGCGTTTTGTCGCAGGGCTGGTAGGCGGTAATTCACTTTTTTCCAATTTCTTCGCTTCAGTCTTCGGCGCTTTTATGTATTTCGCCACCCTTACGGAGGTTCCCATAGTGCAGGGATTAATCGGCGCGGGCATGGGGAAAGGCCCGGCCTTGGCGCTGCTTTTAGCCGGCCCGGCATTGAGCCTTCCCAGCATGCTTGTAATTCGCAGCGTGATAGGCACAAAAAAGACCGCATTTTATGTAATGTTTGTAGTTATCATGGCTACATTCAGCGGAATAATATTCGGGAATTTTGTGAAATAGAAAATAGGAGGTGTTAGAGATGAAGGTGCAGGTTTATGGAAAAGGTTGCGCCAGGTGCCATCAGTTGGCAGAGAATGTAGAAAAAGCGCTTAAAGAGATAGGCATTGAGGCGCAGGTTGAACACGTTACCGATATAAAGAGCATAACCGATAAAGGTATAATGTTTACCCCGGCGCTTGTTATTGATGAAAACATCGCCAGCGAAGGAAAAATCCTCACGGTTGAAGAAGCCAAAAAAGTTATAAAAGAAAAATAAGCTGAGAGGCAATATGAATAAGATAAGGTATTTCATTTTAGCGTTAGTTTTATTTATGGGGATAGTTGTTTCTTGCACTTCTTTTATTATAATACGCGACCAAGAGAATAAAAGCACCTTTTTTGACTTTAACATGAGGGCTGCTACTCGTATTGGAGATATAAAGGATAGCGTTGAGGATAATTTAGATGCCCTGGAATCAGTATTCAGTCTTTATGCCTCAAGCCAACAGGTAGAGCGTAAGGAATTCAGAGATTTTACACAGAGGTTGATAGAGGCTCACTCGGACATAGTAGCATTCATGTGGATGCCCCGTATTTTAGCAAAAGATTTAGACAGTTATAGGGCGGCTGCCGTTGCGGAAGGATTGACGGATTTTAATATAAAGGAAATTGATTCTTCCGGTAAGTTAGTAGATGCTACTGCTCGCGATGAATATTTCCCTGTTTATTATGTAGAGCCATTTGAAAATAATAAAGCTATTTCAGGAGTGGATTTTAGTACTGATAGCTTTCACCGCGAAGCAATGGAAAAAGCAGCTGAAAGCGGGGCAATGTTTGCTACCTCTAGGATTAAATTAATAAGAAAAGAAGGGGAATATGGCTGTAAGATTTTCATGCCTGTCTATCGTAAGGATATCATTTCTAATACTCCTCAGGAACGGCGTAATAATTTAGAAGGTTTTTTAGTCATATTGTTAGATTTTAAAGAAATGGTGAATTATGCATTATCGAATAAGCCGCTTATAAGTATGGATACGTATTTGTATGATGAAGATTATTTTATGGGGGATAGGCGTCTTCTTTATTATCATAATGCGCGCACAAGGACGGTTAAGTCTTTACCAGTCAGAGAAGATGATAAGAAAACAGGCGCAGGGCTTATGAGAAGCGTTGATTTTAAGGTGGGTGGGCATAGATGGCGCATATTATGCAGGCCAGCGCCGAAGTTTTTCGAAGTGCATCAGCATTGGCAGTCGTGGCTTATTTTAGTCATAGGATTATTATTGACTATTGTTCTATTATATAATTTATTCTTAATTTTCAGCCGAACTGCTAGAGTGGAAGAGTTAGTTGTTCAGAAAACTGAAGAGTTAGCCGCTGAGAAAGAATGGCTAAAGATTACTTTGGCTAGTATAGGAGACGGTGTTATAGCCACAGATACGCAAGGAAAAATTACCCTGCTTAACCATATGGCTGAACAGATTACCGGATGGCAGGGAGACGAAGCCATAGGGAAATCCATAGATGAAGTTTTTCGTATAATAAATGAAAAGACGCGTAAGCCATGCGAAAATCCGGTAGAAAAAATCCTTAAAACCGGAGAAATTATCGGTTTGGATGATTACACCATTTTAATAGCTAAAGACGGCGCAGAGCGCATATTGGCTGATAGCGGCGCCCCTATACGTAATTCCGCCGGAATTATAATAGGCGTAGTGTTGGTTTTCCGCGATGTTACCGAAACCAAAAGATTAGAAGATAGCCTTTATGAGAGTGAAATAAGATATAAAACTATTTATAATTCTTCCGCTGACGCTATTATGCTTTTGGGTTTAGGTAAGGGTTTTATTGCCGCAAACCCTGCCACTATAAAATTATTCGGCTGTAAAGACGAGAATGAATTTACTATGCAAGATCCGACAAGCCTGTCTCCGCAGTATCAGCCGGATGGCATAGCTTCAGCTGTGAAATCAAATAGTATGATAGCTATTGCTATGGAGAAGGGTTCGCACTTCTTTGAGTGGGTTCATAAACGCATGGATGGCAGCGAATTTTTTGCTACGGTTTTATTGACAAAAATGACAATAGGACAACAGGATGTGCTGCAGGCTACAGTACGCGACATCACAGTCAGCAAAAAAGCAGAAGAGGAAACAAAGAAGGCTATAGCCATAAAAGAGGAATTTACTTCAATGGTATCGCATGAATTGCGTACTCCCTTGGCAGCCATAAAAGAAAGCATAAACATTGTTTTGGACGGTTTAGTAGGGCCTTTGACTAACGAACAGAGGGATTTCTTGGGTACGGGGAAAAATAATGTGGACAGGCTTGCGCGCCTTATAAATGATGTTTTAGATTTTCAGAAGCTGCAGGCAGGGAAAGTGGTATTGAATATTCAGAAAGAAGATTTAAATAAGGTGGTGGAAGAAGTCCGGCAGACAATGTCAGTGTTGGCAAAGGAAAAGGGGCTGGAGTTAACTTCTAATTTGGCAAGCGATTTGCCGGATATAGACTTAGACAGAGATAAGATTATCCAGGTTTTGACAAATTTGATTAATAATGCCATAAAGTTTACGGACAAGGGAAATATAAAGGTTGTGACTGGGAGAAAAGACGAGAATACTGTTTGTGTTTCTGTTGTGGATTCGGGCATAGGTATTCAAGAGGAGGATATTGGTAAAGTTTTTCAGAGTTTTAGCCAGGTGGCTCCGCCGCAGTATAAAAAGACAGGCAGTACCGGGTTGGGCCTTGCTATATCAAAAGGGATTGTGCAAAAACACGGCGGGAAAATTTGGGTTGAATCCGAACCCGGCAAAGGCAGCAAATTCAGCTTTTTACTCCCCATAGTAGAAAGGAGGGAGAAGTAATATGGCAAAGACATTTATGCTTGTTGATGACGAACTGGACCTTTTGAAAGTTACTTCCTTTCGCTTGAAGC
>JAQTPJ010000120.1 GCA_028712915.1 Candidatus Omnitrophota bacterium | reverse complement strand
GAATAACGCCTGCTTATCCTTATCGGGGCTCGACTTTAAATATTCTTCCTTGGAGCGCTCTGCCCAGTGCGCTGTCCTTTCCAGCGCCACCTTAGCCATTTCGCGCGTTGCCGGATATTCAATACAATCATCTAAAGGCATTATAATGTCCGAACCAAGCGCCCTTTGAATCTGAATCACTTTTCCCGGGGTAAGAAAATGTTTTGAGCCGTCTATATGGGATTGAAACTCTACGCCCTCGCCTCTATATTTCCTTAGAAACGCCAGGCTAAATACCTGGTAGCCGCCGCTGTCCGTAAGGATAGGTTTGTCCCATGACATAAAATTATGCAGCCCGCCTATTTCTTTAATTACGTCCAGCCCCGGCCGCAGGTAAAGGTGGTAAGCATTAGATAGAATAATCTGAGCTGAACACTCCTTTAATTCCCGGGGAGAAATCGTCTTTACCGCAGCCTGAGTAGCCACCGGCATAAATATGGGCGTTTCAATCACTCCGTGCGGTGTTGACAATTGAGAGCATCGGGCCCTGGAATTTTTATCTTTATGCGTGATCTTAAAATTAAACATCAGTTCGGCCACTCTATTTTATATACGTAAATATAATTTCCTTCGGGCGTTTTTTCCTCGTGCGCTTTCTTAAAATACTTAAGGCTTTCTCCTTTTAGAAAATACATCCTGGCAAACATGCTCTTTGCCAGATTTTTATCCAGGAATATATTTTTATAGGAATCCTCATCGTTAAATAATAAAACAGAATAAGAAAGATTGCTTTCTTTCTGCGCGTTTTCTGTCAGGACGCCGCCTTTTAAGTAAACCACACTATAAGGTATTCCTATATCCACATCTAGCCCTCGGGAGATATAAGCATTATAATTAGATAAATCCAAAGTAACGCCGTTGTCAAAAATGATAAGATTACCTGCCTTTTTTGATTTATTAGATAACAAATTAAATTGGATATCATCGACTCTGGAAATCCAGCTTAATGCTTCCCTGTTATTAAGCAGCATCAGATCTTTCAACAAAACCCTGCCTTCTTCCTTTGTGTAGCCGTATTTCTCGCTAATATAACTTAAAGATTGCAGGGGGTTTGCTTTAAGGGAAAGCCAAATATCTCCTTTTTTAAAATCCCAGTTGCCGATGTGCGAAATCGCGCGTATTTTTGCCGCTATATCAAAAGAAGCGATAAAATAAACCGGCGGCATCTCTTTGGCGTAAAGAAGCGGGATTAATTCATCTACTTTATTTTTATCTAAAACTTTCCCGAGGTATATGCGCGCATCGGATTCCTTCAGCCTCGCGACATCATTTAATATCCCTATTATCGAAACGTGGCTTAAGCCATATGATTCCAAAATGTCGAAGGCTTCGTTTTTGGATATATTCAGCATACGCAATATTCCCACGGCCTCATCTTCGTTGTCAGCGATTAATGCCCTTGCCACCCAGTATGCCACAGGGCTATTCTGCGTCTTGCCGTCGAACAACACCTTGCGTTTGGCTACGGCCTTAAACCAATGGCCGTAATCCCACCAGGAATTTATTATTGCGTCCTCTCCGGAATCATCCCTTATAAACTCCATGCTCTTATACCAGGCGTCATTCATCAAAGGCGCCCTTAGATAAGACACATCAAATGCCCTGATAGCGTAAAAAGAAAAAAGATGGTATATAATAAACGCTAAAATTCCCACTATCGCAAAGTGGGTTTTCTTGGAGAACCTGCGGGAAAAGTTAAAAATCTTTCGCGCTAATGCGTCTATAGCTATGCCGAACATCAAACCCAGCGGCACTATTAGAAGCAAAGCAAGCCTTAAGGCGTTAAGCGAAACATAGTATAAGGTTCCTAACCAGATAAACAGGCAGAAATAACCTATGCCCGATTTTGTGTCGCGCAGTATCTTATTGGAGAACACAAGGTATACTGAGCCTAAAATAGCCAGGAAGAATACAACAACCCCTCCTGCTTCCATAGCCAGCTCATAAGGGCTTATTTTCTTTAACTCCGCCACGGTAAGGAATACATTGGGCCAGTTATCATAAGGCACATCTTTAAGCGCGGAAATTATGCTGTGGGGCCCTAAGATAAAACCAAGAGAACTCTCTTTGCCGTTAACGATACCAACCGATGCCAATCCTAAAATAAATAATAAAGACACCCAAAACATATTCCTCTTGAACAATGCTTTATCTTTAGTTTCTGAATAGTCGCCCAGGATAAATACAACGCCGCACAAAATCAACAAATCAAATATATGCCACCACCCCTGCCAGACGCTGGCATAAAAAGCACAGGATAAAGAAAATACCGCGAGGCCAAAACTTTTCCTGGTAATATTTCCCGATTTAAACACAAATAGAAACGCGCCAAAAATCAAAAGCGGGAAAAGCACATTATATATATCGGTATCCAGCCATTCGAACATCGTGCGCTGCAACAGGAGCGGCGAAAGGTTTATCGCTACTGTGCTGAAGAATGCCGCAAGATTGCTGCGGCATAACATTTTTGTAACGAGAAAAGTAAGTATTACCAATAATATAGAAAGTAACAATGGGATAAAATAAAGGCCGATGTCATAATCAATCCCCTGATTGAAAATAGCGAAAAATTTATAAAGGAGGCTGCCCAGGATTAAATGCATGCTCCTGGATAAGGACTTCTCAATAGGCATGCCTACCAAATCGTCATAATCCTGCCCGTCTTTTACGCTGTCGCCGATATGGCCCTTATGTATCAGGTTATCAATAAGCCTCAGCCAATAGTAAGAATCTACTCCGGAGACATACATATGCCCTTTGTCATTTCGGTAAAAATCTTTCTTCTCTTTGGTCTTCTGGCTTATATCCTCTTTTAAAAGGTATTTACCCTGCTTTAAATAATCGCCGTAGAACCTCTGGGCGAGCGAATCTTTCCTTTTCTGCGGCACATTCGCGTATTCTTTATCCACGCCTGCCTTAACCTTCTCCCAAACCTCGCCATAAACTTCCGACCTGGCTATCTTGTCTAAAGCTGGCAAGGACAAGAAGTTTATCCGCAAGAATACGACAAATAAACAGAGCGACAAAATCAAACCAAATGTAATTAAATTATTTTTTTTCATTGTCTATAACAATACCATAGCGTCGCCATAGCTAAAAAAACGGTATTTTTTCTCTATGGCTTGGCTGTATGCCTTTTTTATATTTCCTAAACCTGCGAACGCGCAGGCCAATATATAAAGCGTGCTCTTGGGCAGATGAAAATTTGTAATCAACGAATCAACCACCTGAAATTTATACGGCGGGTGTATGAATAAATCTGTGTGGCCGCTGATGTCGGTTAACTTTTTGGAGTCGATTATATCCTCTTTGTTCGCCTCTAACGCCCTTGTTGTGGTGGTGCCTACTGCAAATACTTTATTGGAAGCGGCTTTTGCCTCCCTTATTAATTTGATTGTCTGCTTGGGAATTTCAAAATACTCTTCCTGCATTTTATGGCGTGAGATATCCTCTTCTTTTATGGATGCGAACGTGCCGTAGCCGACGTGCAAAGTGACAAAAGCTATTTTTACGCCTTTTTTCCGGATAGAACCCAATAGTTCTTTTGTAAAATGCAGCCCTGCCGTAGGCGCGGCAATCGCGCCTTCTTTCCTGGCATAAACCGTCTGGTATGTATTCCTGTCCGAAGGAGAATCACTTCTTTTTATATACTGCGGCAAAGGAACATGGCCTATATTATTTAACCTGTTTAATATCCCGTCGCAATTAAATTCGATTATCCTTTCTTTAAAATCAACCACTTTAAAAGTTATGCCGTTATTGTTTA
>JAQTPJ010000119.1 GCA_028712915.1 Candidatus Omnitrophota bacterium | reverse complement strand
GCGTAAATTGCGCGCAATCAGGAGACCCAATCCCCCTAATTGCGTCCATATTATAATGAAACGCCGTATTGGGAAATTCTTTCTTAATGGCCTCCGCTACGCCAGCTCCAGCGGTCCAATAACAAATCTCCCAGCCATGTTTTTTTTCAAGGCTCTTGACCACATCCAACCAAAATAACTCAGAGCACTCGGTTAAAATTGCCTTAATAGCCATAAATCCCTGTCTTTCTCTTATAGTTGATGATTAACTATTTAATATTCTCGCTAAATCTCCAGGAATGATCGCATAAAAAAAGCCCTATTCCTTTAACAGGCCTGCCCGTCTTAAAGAAATCTCCGGGCGCTACCTCAAATATTGCCACGTCATTCATTCTGTCACCGCGGACATTGTTTACATCTGCCTTCAAATCAATTGTATATTTACCCGGGGGCAAAGGAAACCGGGGAATGCGGCATATCAATTCCCCTCTGCTTGGTATAACTCCAAAATCCTGCCCTGTTGCTCTTGAACCAAAGTAAAGCAGCTCTCTGCCAAAATTATCCCGTATCCAAAACCAAGAAGTAACATTAAAAAGCTTTTCTTCTTTACCGATATATGAAAAAACAAAATCTACTGTTTCTCCTGTAGACACAAAATCCAGAGGATTGCCTTTTTCATCCTGCAATCTAAAATTAACAAAACGTATTAAACCGCTGCCTCCCCTGTCTGTGCGTTCTGCTATGGGAGTCCGCCATGCGCCGCGCTCAACATATGAAGAAAGGTATTTCTTTACTATATCCTGCGAAGGGCCGTCTTCTTCTTTCTTGCCGCCATTTAACCATATAGCCCGTGAACAAAGGCCAAGTATAGCCTCCATATTATGGCTTACCAATACGACTGTCCTTCCTTGGCTGGCAACATCACTCATCTTATTAAGGCACTTTTTCTGAAAAGATGCATCTCCCACCGCAAGGACTTCATCTACTAATAAAATTTCAGGCTCCAAATGCGCCGCGACAGCGAATGCCAACCGCATATACATACCGCTGGAGTAGTGTTTTATGGGCGTATCTATAAATTCTTCAACTCCTGAAAAATCTACCATCTCGTCAAACTTACGAGAAATCTCGGCTTTCTTCATTCCTAAGATCGCGCCGTTAAGATAAATATTATCCCGTCCGGTCAACTCAGGGTGAAAGCCTGTTCCCACTTCCAGCAAAGAACCTACCCTGCCATAAATTATGCCGTAGCCGCTCGTCGGTTCAGTAATACGCGATAAAATTTTAAGGAGAGTTGTCTTACCGGCGCCGTTTCTTCCTATTATTCCAACCGCCTCGCCATGTTTTATCTCTGCGGAGACATCGCGGAGGGCCCAAATTATCTGGGTCAAATCAGCCGCGCCATAAGCTTCTCCGCGTAATAAACTAGCGGCTTTACGGAAAGGCGATTTTACTGCCTCCGTAATTGTATCCCTGAGGGTCCTGTATCGGGCCTGAAGGCTGCCTATACGATATTGCTTGCTAATATTTTCTAATTTTATGGCTATCTTGCTCATATAAATTAAATCACGTCCGCAAAGTTTTTCTCCATGCGGCGAAAATAAAATGCTCCGCTAATTAAAATTAAAACGGATACGGCTACGGATACGAAAACCATTAGGCTGGGCGGCGCATTAGTACCTAATAACGCCCACCTAAAACCTTCCACTACCCCTGCCATTGGATTTATGCCATATAATGTCCGCCATGGCTCTTTTAATAAACTGCTTGGATAAACTATGGGGGTAGCGAATAGCCATGCCTGGATAAGAAAAGGAACTGTATATCTAACATCGCGAAATTGTACATTCATTGCGGTAAACCATAAACCCACCCCTAAAGAAGTAACTACTGCAAGCAAAAAGAAAAACGGCAGCCATATTACAGCCTTGGTAGGAAAGATTCCATAACCTATCATCATTACAATCAATACCAAGAAAGCCAGGATAAAATCAACTGACTTAGATAGAATTGCGGAAATCGGAATTATTATGCGGGGAAAATATATTTTCTTTATCAGGTTGGCATTGGAAACAAGGCTGTCAGAGGCATCAGCAAGCCCATTCGCAAAAAATGTCCAGGGCACTAAAGCAGCATAACTAAAAATCGGGTAAGGAATACCATCGGAAGGCATTTTGGCTAGCCTGCCGAAGAAAATAGTAAATATTACCATAGTGAACAATGGCTGGATAATAGCCCATGCCGCGCCTATCACTGTCTGTTTATAGCGCACCTTTATATCCTTCCAGGAAAGAAAATAGAGTAGCTCGCGATACCTCCACAACTCTCTAAAATCTATGCTTCTCCAACCACCGGAAGGCTTAATGTGGACTTCTAAAGTAGTTTTGTCTTGACTCATCATGACACCCTATTTTCTAACAAGTTATTCAACTTCTCCCATTCCTGTTTAATTTTATTATATTCAGCTTCTTTCCTTCTTAAAAAACGGTAGGTAAGATTTATTTTTTCCTCCATGCCTTTCTTGGTCAAAATATACCTTATTCTCTTCAATTTATTCTGCTTATGGGAGAAGTTCTGAATTTTAATCATGCCTTTCTTTAATAGCTCATGAATTAAATAGTTTGTTTTGCCTAAGGAGATGTTAAGCTTGGAAGCAAGCTCTCTTTGGGTCAAATGAGGGGATTTGTGGAGCTCCGCAAGGAAAAAAAGAGTATCCTCCTTGTCGAAATTAGAATTATTTATTGTAGGGTCGTGTTCAGGCATTGAACATCATTGTACTATAATAATCTAAATTGTCAATATTTTTATATTATCAGCCTGGAATGAAACTCTTTTGGAAATAAAGACTTAAGAGATATAAAAGGAAGGATATCGGAGCGATAAAAAACGGTTAGAAAAATGCTTTTTTATACCAGGCAATGGTTGTTTCAAGGCCAGACGCCAAATCTGTCTTTGCCTTAAAGCCAAACCCCTTCTCTGCCCTTGAAGTATCCAGGCATCGACGCGGCTGCCCATCCGGCTTTGTGCTATCCCAGATAACGTTTCCTTGAAAACCTGTCAATTTCACCACTAAATCGGTTAATTCTTTTATGGAAATCTCAAAACCAGCCCCTATATTTACAGGTTCGGGCTTATTATACTTTTCAGTTGCAAGCACTATAGCCTCAGCGCAATCTTCTACGTAAAGAAACTCCCTGGTAGCTTTACCGGTTCCCCAAATAATAATTTCCTTCTGTTTCTTTTTAATAGCCTCAAAACACTTTCTTATAAGGGCAGGGATAACGTGGGAAGACGCGGGGTCAAAATTATCACCCGGGCCATATAGATTTACCGGCATTAGAAAGATAGAATTGAAACCGTATTGGGTACGATATGACTGCGATTGAACCAGGAGCATCTTTTTTGCTAATCCATAAGGGGCATTGGTCTCTTCAGGATAACCAATCCATAAATCATCCTCTTTAAAAGGCACCGGGCTATATTTAGGATAACAACATATGGTCCCTAAGGCTACGAATTTCTCTATATGAGACCGCCTACCTATCTCCATCATCTGGACGCCCATCATCAAATTATCGTAAAAAAACTTTCCGGGATTTTTACTATTAGCCCCTATACCTCCGACTCTTCCCGCAAGGTGTATGACTATATCCGGCTTTGAATATTTATAAAGCTTTTTTACATCCCCTATTTCAACGATATCATAATCTTTAGATCCAGGAGTAAAAATATACTTACAGCCTCGTTCTCTTAGTTTCTTTACAACAAATACACCAAGAAAACCGCTGCCGCCAGTCACAAGAATTCTTTTTTTTCTTATGCTAGATT
>JAQTPJ010000005.1 GCA_028712915.1 Candidatus Omnitrophota bacterium | reverse complement strand
CCCTTACAAATATAAGCGGCAGCTCCAAATACTTCAAATTAGGGCTTGTACTCTATTCCAACCAGGCCAAATCGACAATCCTTAAAATAAGCAGTAAACAAATAAAGCGCTTTGGCGCCGTATCAGAAGAAATAGCCGTGCTTATGGCTAAAAGGGTGAAAAAATCGGCAAAGGCGCATATAGGTATTTCTACCACAGGCATAGCCGGCCCTTCGGGCGGCAGCAAAACAAAACCCGTCGGCACTGTATTTATAGGCATTGCCTATAAAAATCACACATCTGCCAAAAAATTCCGCTTCAAAGGGACAAGGTCAGAAATAAAAAACCAAACCAAAAATAAAGCCTTGCTGCTGGTAAAACAATGCCTCAGGAATCAATAAGGACTTTCATAGCCTTAGAAATTGAAGATGCAGCAAAAGACAGGATTTATGAAGTCCAAAATAAAATCAGGCTCGCGAATTTAGTCAAGGGAAGCTGGGTTGCAAAAGACAACCTGCACCTGACATTAAAATTTTTTGGCGACACCAGATTAAAATACGTAGAAGCAATTAAGGATAAAATTAAAGAGTGCCTCAATAATACGCCGCCCATAAAATGCGAATTAACTAAAATCGGCGTATTCCCCGAGATAAAATCCCCCCGCGTAATATGGGTTGGCATCAAAGATGAAACCAATACAATTACCAATCTTGCGAAAAAAATAGAAGAAAATATGTTTGGGCTTGGGTTTAAGAAAGAAAAAAGGGATTTTAAAACACATATCACTATATGCCGGCCTAAGCAGATCTTTGATCCCGTTCAATTCGGGCTGCTTTTGGAAGAAATAAATAAAAATTTCAAGCCCCTCGAATTTAATATAAACAAACTGACGTTCTTCGAGAGCAAACTCACGCCTCAAGGCTCTATATACACGCCCCTATACACACATATTCTAATATAGATTATTTCTTACGGTAGAAACTGACAGAACTTTGGAAGGTGTTTATTCTAGAAGGGACCTGATTGATTTCTTGGAAGACAGGACTAACTTAACGTGCATGCCGGAAATAAAACTTAAATCCGATAACGCCAGGATATCTTCCGGATCGGACGTGGCTACAATTAAAAACCCATCCTTTACATCTATCGAAATAACTTTATAGTGTTTAAGCACGCCCACTGGCACTTTTGCAAAAGCCGCGGGGTTAATATTATATTTTGACAAATCAACCCTCTCTAAATGGTACTGTTTAGAAAGGGCGTCTAACAAATTATCCTCGCTGACATATTCTTCCTCAATAAGAATATCCCCCAAGGAACGCATTGTTACCCGCTGCACATCCAATGCCTTTTGCAGCTGGCTGAAATTTATAACCTTGGCGCTTATTAGAATTTCTCCTAATTTCGAACCTGCCTGTTTTGCCAACGCCATATCCAGCTTCTCCTTGGTAACATAATTCTGCTCTACCAATATCTCGCCCAAGGGCTTTTTTTTGGTTTCCTGGATGGCAAGGGCGGCAAGCAGCTGTTGTTCTGAGACCAGGCTGCTCTCTACAAGAATCTCGCCTAATTTTTTAGAAATAATCGGCATAGAATTAATCCATTGCAAATACTCTGTCAATCTCCTGCTGCGTAGTAAGATTCTCTGCGAGTAATTTATCGATAGATTGCTGGAATGTTATAAGGTTTTTGCCTGCGGCGGCGACCAATTCATCCGTCGAGGCTTTTCTCAAAATCAGGTCCCTTAATTTCTCATTTATTATAAGGAGCTCAAATATGCCTATCCTCTTTTTAAAACCCGTATTCATACACTGCGAACAACCTTGCCCTTTGCATATCTTGCAAGTTAACCTTACCAACCTTTGGGCAATAACTCCTGTAATAGCCGAAGAAATAAAATATGACTCTACTCCCATATCCAACAGCCTTATGATGGAATGCACAGTGTCCCTGCCGTGAATTGTAGAAAATACCAGCGAGCCTGCTAATGCCGCCTGCAAAGCCGTGCGCGTTGTCTCGCCGTCTCTAATTTCACCTACTGCTATAATATCCGGATCCTGACGCATAATTGCGCGCAGCCCGCTGACGAACGTCATGCCAAATTCATGTTCTACCTGAATCTGATTTATGCCTGTGAATTTACACTCTACAGGATCTTCTATGGTACAAATATTCTTCTGGCGTGAATAAACCTGCTGCAGCGTGGAATAAAGAGTTGTAGTCTTGCCGGAACCTGTGGGGCCTACAATAATAACAAATCCTTCAGGGCGTGTAAATATACTCCTGTAAATATCTACTAGTTCCTTAGACATGCCCAATTCTTCCAAGTTCAAACAATAACGGCTCCTATCCATAATACGCATAACGATCTTCTCGCCTAAAAGCGTAGGCATGCTCGCTATACGCACATCAACGTCTTCTCCACTTAAAGTGGTAAAACTAAGGCGGCCATCCTGTTCTCTTCTTTTCTTGGTAGGATCCAAACCGCTCATAATCTTTATGGCATTTAACATACTGTCCAGCTGCGCTTCGGTCCTTACAACTTTCTCGGCGTCTCTTAACACGCCGTCAATCCTAAAACGCACCACCAATTCCTTCTGGCGCTCAGTAATAAGAGGCTCCCAGTGTATATCTGTTACGCGCTCACGCACTGCCCTATTCATTACTTCATTAATAAAAGACAATGACTGCTCTTTATAGTCTACTCTTTTATTATCCACATCTACCTCCTAATAAAATATATTTTTAATTCCCCATACAACCCAGAAGGTATAAAAAGCCGCTACTACATCATCAAGCATTATACCCCAACTTCCTGGAAAATTCTCTATCTTTTTTATCGGATAGGGTTTTATTATATCAAAAATACGAAAAAATAAAAAGGCAAAAAATAAAAATACTATACCCCTGGGGATTAAGCCTAATAACAACAAAAAAGCCGCTATCTCGTCTATAACTATAAAATGGCTGTCTTTTTCGGCAAACCCATCCTCTGCTTTCTTACAAATCAGAAGCCCCAAGAGAAAGACAATAATACTTAACGCCATGTAAACAATAAAGTTATTACGCAATAAAAGATATATGGCCACGGCGGCGATACTAGCCCACGTGCCGGGAAAATACGGCAAATAACCTATGCCGAAAAAAGTGGCTAATATTTTAATAGCATCCATATTTATAAAGTGCGGACTATCTGGCGGTTTCTCCAAAGATAAGAAAACCCGGAGGTCACCGTGAGCGTAACGGTTATAAACATTAATACGGTTATGCCGTAATTGACGGCATTTTCAATAGAGGCCGTCCAGAAATTATACCTCGCGCCTACATCTTTTAGAATAAGGACTATGAGAATGAAAAATACAGTCACCATCTGCGATACTGTCTTATGTTTACCCGCCATTTCCGCCTCTAAGACTTTACCTTTGGTCATAGCCAGTATGCGCAATCCCGTGATTAAAAATTCTCTTATTATGATTATAATTACCATCCATGCCCAGATTAAATTCATCTCCACAAACGCCAAAAATGCCGCCAGGACTAATACTTTATCGGCGATAGGATCGAGCAACTTGCCTAAATCAGTAATCTCGTTTCGCTTGCGCGCCAACCACCCGTCCAAAAGATCAGTAAGGGAAGCGATGCTGAATGTTACAAGGGCTATTATTTTAAAAATAAACCCGTCTACGAATAAAAAACCCATAAACACAAAAGCCAGAATCAGCCTTGACATGGTTATTTTATTAGAAAGGTTCATGCCGGTTCTCCTGTTAAATCATATTCTAATGTATCGGTTATCTTTACCTTGAGGAATTCTCCCGGGCGAAGATTTTTTTTGCTCTTTACATATACTACGCCGTCTACTTCCGGGGCGTCCTGTTCTAGCCTAGCCAGATAAATATTTTTATCCTCGCTGTCTTTTTCATCAACCATTACTTGGACTTCCCTGCCCAACAAAGATTTATTTATTTCTCTGGCTATATCCTGCTGAAGCAGCATAAGTTTATCGAACCTCGACTTTTTCCTGCGGTAGTGGATTTGTTTCTTGAACGCGTATGCCGCGGTGCCCTCTTCCCTGGAATAAATAAATGCGCCCAGGCGCTCAAATTTTACCTTTCTCAAAAAATCCATCAGTCCTTGAAAATCTTTCTGGGTCTCCGTGGGAAAACCCACGATAACAGAAGTGCGCAGGTATACGCCTTTTATCTTACTGCGTATCTTTCTTATTAAAGATACAATCTCGCTCCCAGCTATATTCCTATTCATCAACTTTAAAATCCTGTCGTTTATGTGCTGCACAGGCATATCCACATATTTGCAGATTCTCTCCTCTTTGGATATCAAATCAATGAGCCTGTCGTCAATCCGTTTGGGGTTAAGGTATAAAAGCCTTAACCACTTGATATTTTTGGTGTTCTTCAGGATTTCTTTTATAAGTTTATGCAACATCGGCCTGCCGTATGAATCAGCGCCATACAACGTGATATCCTGGCCGACGAGATTTATCTCTTTGGTATTATTCCTGTCTAATGTCCTGACTTCGTCAATTATCGACTCTACGGGCCTGCTGTTTAATTTACCTTTGATTCTGGGAATCACGCAGTAACTGCAAAAATTTCCGCAGCCTTCGGAAATCTTTACGTAGGCAAAATGTTTAGGCGTAAGCAAATGTCTCGCCGTAAATTCTGCGTTTAAATCCAGCCTGCCCACAAAGGCATCTATGCCGTCTAAGTTCCTTACCAACTCATCCTTATACCTTTCGACCAGGCAGCCGCATACTATTAACTTTTTAATAACCCCTTGTTTCTTTAAATCAATAAGGCTAAGAATAGTGCCAATCGACTCCTCTTTTGCCTCTTTGATAAAAGCGCAGGTATTTACAAAGACCACTTCGGCATCTTCTAATCTGCCGACTGAAAAATTTTTATTTTTTAAACGGGATAATATTGTTTCGGAATCGACGAGGTTGCGCGGGCACCCCAAAGAAACTATGCCGATGCGAAGGCTCATTATTTATTAATGGTATAGCCTTCTCTGTTAATGACTACGCTTTTCAGCAGCTGCCCTCTTCTGCCTATAGACGGCAGGATCTTTCCATTTAGCTCAAGCTTGATAATCCCGGCATTGGCAAGCCAGAGCTCAAAGCTGTCTTTTGCCTGCCATGTCTCAGAAGTGCCTTTCTTAAGAATACGTTTGAAGACGACTTTTCCATCTGTTTTTATCTGCATCCAATTATCTTCTTCGGTAAAAATCGTAAGTCTGAGGGTATCCCCGATTTTCGCAAAAGATTCCTTTTCCGCCGTAGCCTTCTTTACCTTTTCTTCTTTATTCAAATTTGTAAAAGCTGAAATTACGACAGGAGATTTATCTTTTCTTACAGCAGTAGCTACCTTTTTAGGAAAAACTTTAACAATAATCAAAAACACCAAAAATACAGCCAGGACAACCGCTGCCTTTTTAAGGAAACCTAAAATAAAAGGAGGGCTCGGCAGAATTACCGGTCCGCTTAGGCCATGAATCCGTTCGCCTTTTCCTGCGATAGAAGAAACATCCAGCTTAACCTTTCTATCTTTCAGGTTTATAGGAACGTGAAAATACTTGTCTAATTCCTGGCGGCTAATCCCGAGGTAATTCGCGTAAATCTTTATGTAACTTTTCACATAGACATGGCTTAAGCCTAAAGTTGTACCTTCTTCCAAGGCGTGCAATATTTTAGGATGAACTTTTGTAGCTTTGTATGCCTCTTCAAGAGAAATACCCTTGCCCTGGCGTGCCTCTTTTAAGACAACACTTATAGGTTTAATGGTAGGGTTCATTGCGTTTCCTCTATTTTATCTTCTTTTAGGTAATCGTCTTTATCGACTATGATTTCCCGCGGCTTGCTTCCTCTATATGGACCTATTATACCCTGTTCTTCCATCATGTCAATTAACCTTGCTGCGCGCGTATAGCCTAAACGCAGCCTTCTCTGCAGAATAGACACGGAGGCATGCTGGGATTCTAATATTAACTTGACCGCCGTATCAAACATTTCGTCTTTCTCGAAATTCCCAAAAGCAACGCTTTTTTCTTGTTCCCTGAGTATCTCCTCATCATATATAGGCTCTGCCTGCTTTTTAATAAATTCCGTCGTCCTCTCAATTTCAACATCCTTAAGGAAACTACCCTGCGCTCGAATTAATTTTGCCTCGCCCGGTTTTAAGAATAACATATCTCCTTTTCCCAAAAGTTTATCTGCTCCGTTCATATCCAGCACCGTGCGCGAATCTACTTTGGAGGCAACCTTAAAAGAAATGCGCGCGGGAAAATTTGCCTTGATTACGCCTGTGATAACATCTACCGACGGCCTTTGTGTCGCCAGTATTAAATGTATGCCTACGGCGCGCGACAACTGCGCAAGGCGCGTAATCGCCTCTTCAATCTGGTTCTGCGCCACCACCATCAAATCAGCCAGCTCGTCGACTACCACCACTATATAAGGAAGCCTCTGTTTTTTCTGATTATAATATTCTATATTGCGCACACCCTCTTTGGCTAAAATCCGGTACCGTTCTTCCATCTCCCTTACTACCCATTGAAGCGCGCTGGACACTTTTTTTACGTCGGTCACAACCGGGCACAATAAATGCGGCAGCCCATTAAAAGGAGCAAGCTCTACCATCTTAGGGTCGACCATCAGGAATTTAACCTCTGAAGGAGCGGCATTAAAAAGCATGGACATAATTATGCTGTTTACGCAAACGGTCTTACCCGAACCTGTTGTGCCGGCAATCAAAAGATGCGGCATTTCGCCTAAATCCGCGATAACGGGATTGCCGGCGATATCCTTGCCTAAAGCCAGGGTCAATTTGGATTTATTCCCCTGAAAATCAGGAGAGATTAATACTTCTTTTAAATACACAAAGCTGCTGTGGCTATTGGGCACCTCTACTCCTACTACCGATTTTCCCGGGATAGGAGCGACTATCCTCACTGATGTGGCCTTTAACGCCAGGGAAATATCGTCCGACAAAGTAACTATCTTTTGAACCTTGACTCCCGGCGCCGGCTCTAATTCATAGCGGGTTATAACCGGGCCTCTTTCCACATCGGAAACTCTTACGCTTATGCCGAAATCGGAAAGCGTATCTTCAAGTATATGCGCGTTCGCCGCTAAGTCATCTTTTATATGGCGCGCAGAAAACGGCGGAGGCGATTCCAGTAAATCCAGCGCCGGCAAAATATAATTCTCGTCCTCTTCTTCCCTTTCAATACGCGCTGCCTGCGCGTCTACGAGCGGCTTTTCCTTTGGTTTTACTTCAAATTTTGCTATCTGAATCTTTGGTTTTAACGCCTCCTGCGCCTCAACCTTGGATTCAATTATTTTCTTGATATCATTCTTTTCTTTTATCGCTAAATCCAGCTCAGACTGCTTGGCAGGGCGCGCTTTGGACGAGAATATTGACGCCTTAGGCTGGGTGGGCCTTGCCTCTCTTAAATGCTTTGCCTTCCCTAATTTGGCTATTTTATCCGAGATAAACCAAACAGCCTGCTTTATCAAAGAAAACAACGGAATTATAGAAATCTCGGCAACCAGGGGAAGCGAAAGCAAGCCTAAGCTGATGATAATAACGTATGCGCCCACTTTGCCAAAATAATTAATCAGGAAATCAGAAAATATCAAACCTATTATCCCGCCCCTGTGAAACCTCACTGCGTTTGTAGGCGCGATAAAAATCGCAAAGAATGAACTGAACGATAAAAACGCTATCACCAGCCCAACAATACGGCTCGGCCCCATAGGCACATCGGTCTTCCTAAACCATTTCATGCTGAATATAAATAAAATTAAAGGGATTAAAAAAGAGGCATGCCCGAATACAAAATACAAAACCCCCGCTAAATACGAACCAAAAACATTGATTATATTTTTTACGGGGATATTCGGATGCGCTGTATACCAGCTTAAATCATGGGGGGTGTAAGAGGTGAGGCTTAGAAAAACCAAAATCGACGCTGTCAGGAAAATAATGCCTATTACTTCTTCGATGTATTTATTTTTCATTACCTCTAGAGGGAATCAACCTGAAAACTACTCTGCCTGTTTCCTGCTTAGATTAATACGGCCTAATTCGTCTATTTCTATAACCTTGACTTTAAACTCGTCGCCAATCTTAATCTCATCTTCTACGGTCTTAATGAATTTATTGGAAATCTCGGAAATGTGCACCAGCCCTTCTTTGCCCGAAGGCAGTTCACAGAAGGCTCCGAAATTTGTAATACGCTTTACCTTTGCCTTGAATACCTGGCCGACTTCCAAATCCTGCGCAATGGCATTAATCATCTCTATGGCCTTGTCAGAACTCTCAGCCTGCGTGGAAGCCACAAGGACAGTCCCGTCTTCTTCAATATCAATAGTAGCGCCGGTCAATTCAATAATCTTCTTGATAGTCTTTCCGCCAGGGCCGATGAGTTCGCCGATTTTTTCCTGCCTTATCTTCAGGCTTGTAATCCTCGGAGCAAATTCAGAAATACTCTGGCGCGGACTGGATATAGCCTGCTGCATCTTGCCTAAGATTACCATACGAGCGTCATATGACTGTCTGAACGCTTTTTTAAGCAGCTCCATATCAACGCCGTCTATCTTTAAATCCATCTGTATGGCTGTAACGCCTTTTTTTGTGCCGGCGACTTTAAAATCCATATCTCCGCAGTGATCTTCCAGGCCGTTAATATCCGTAAGCAGGACATATTTATTGCCTTTCTTTACTAAACCCAAAGCAACTCCAGCCACAGCATCGCTTATGGGGACTCCCGCGTCCATCAAAGACAATGTGGTGGCGCAAACCGTGGCCATACTCGATGAGCCGTTGGATTCCAAAATCTCCGAGACAACCCTTACCGTATAAGGAAATTTATCTTTGGATGGCATCACAATACTCAATGCCTTCTCTGCCAGAGCGCCGTGGCCAATCTCTCTTCTGCCGGTCCCTCTTACAGGCTTTACTTCGCCCACGCTAAATGGAGGAAAGTTATAGTGCAGCATAAACGACTTTAAACTTTCGCCCTCCAGGGCGTCTATTCTCTGCTGGTCGGAGCGCGTGCCCAAAGTGGTAATGGATAAACTCTGGGTCTGGCCGCGCGTAAACAATCCTGAACCGTGCGTACGCGGCAAAACTCCCGTCTCGCAGGCTATCGGCCTTATTTCTGTAAGCGACCTTGAATCAATACGGACATTCTTATCTAAAATCGTAGCCCTTACTTCCTCCTGCATTATCTTTTCAATAGCAACAACAATATCATCCTTGGTAAAACCGCTCTCTTCGCTGACGAGTTCTGCTTCCAGTTTTTCCTGAAGGTTCAAAGTTGCCTCTTCACGTTGCTCCTTGCTGCCTATCTGGCATATCTCTTTTATCTTGGCAAGCGAAGACTCTTTTACCTTAGAGATTAAATCCTCCGATACAAGAACCGGTTCAAACTTCATCTTGGGCTTTGCGCACTTAGCTGCTAGCTTCTCCTGCAGCTCAAGAACTGCCTGGAGATTCTTGAAGCCGAATTCTATTGCTTGCGTGATAACGTCTTCCTGCACCTGGCTGGCGTTTCCTTCAAGCATTACTATGCCGTCTTTTCTGGCCACAACAACTAAATCTAAATCGCTTTCCTGGCGCTGTTTATATGTAGGATTTATTATAAATTCATTGTTTACTCTTATAACCCTTATTGCTCCTATGGGGCCGTTGAAAGGAATCTGGGAAATAGTCAACGCGCTGGACGCGCCGATAACTGCAAGTATATCCGGGTCGTATTCGCCGTCGCTAGAAAGCACCATGCCCATAACCTGGACATCGTAATAAAACCCATCGGGAAATAGCGGCCTTATGGGGCGGTCTATGAGGCGGGCCGTAAGAATTTCATTCTCTGAAGGACGGCCTTCACGCTTAAAGAAACCACCCGGGATGCGGCCTGCCGCATAAGTCTTTTCCTGATATTCAACCATCAACGGGAAAAAAGATTTATTCTCGCGCGGCTCCTGCGAAACACAAGCGGTGACCAAAATTACCACGCCGCCATAAGTGACAGTAACTGCGCCATCTGCCTGCCTGGCGAATTTACCGGTTTCTAAAATAATATCCTGTCCTCCGAAGAGGACTTTTACTTGCTCCTGAACCATAAGAATTCTCCTTATTTTTTTAAATTTAGTTTATCCAAGAGCTCGTTATACTGCTTCTTGTCTGTCTTCTTAAGGTAATCGAGAAGGGTCCTGCGCCTTCCTACAAGACGCAAAAGTCCACGGCGGGAGTGATGATCTTTGACATGCTCCTTAAAGTGCCCTGACAGCTGGTTAATCCTCTCAGTAAGGATGGCTATCTGCACACCAGCAGAACCCGTGTCTTTCTCATGTTTCTTGAAACCACCTATAACCTGCTCTTTATTTTCTTTTGTTAAAGTCAACTGAACCTCCTATTAATGAAATTTGGATTGAATTTAAGATCAGAGTGATAATTAGTATAGCCTCTCAGATAATTTAAGTCAAGCTAAAATACCATTAAAACTTACAATTAGAACATATTGGCCTATCTTTAAATCCAAGCGGCGCAATAAATAAGGCCCGTCACTAATTGGCGGGCCTTATTTTGTTTTCTTGCTGAAAGTAGTTACACTTTCGTTACTTTTGTGGCTTGTTCGCCTTTTGGGCCGTTCTCGATTTCAAACTCTACTTCCTGGCCTTCTTCTAAGGACTTATATCCATCGCCTTGTATGGCGCTATAGTGGACAAATACGTCCTTGCCAGATTCCGGAGTAATGAAACCGTAACCTTTTTGGCTGTTAAACCATTTTACTTTGCCTCTAGCCATTACTTACTACCCTCCTTTCCTGCCGCAGAATAATAGTAAATAGCGACAGAAACAAAAAAAACCGCAAGGCGAAATAATTTCTGCCTTACGGCCTATTACTTCTACACTCTTATTTACTACTAAACTGACTAAACTGCTCAAATCTACTTATCTTAAAAATTTGTTATAATAAAACTTGCCTCAAGTATATGATAAGTGCCCGTGCTTGTCAACTAAAATTATTCTAACTTCTATTTTTCTTTACGAGTTTCTCGGCCTCAAACCAATCGGCCAAATCGTCGCCGTGCGCGTATCCGCGCTTCTCGAAAATCTCGAATGCCTTTTTCTGAATCTTCCCCTGAAGATCCTGCGAGTTCAATGACTTTCCAGAAGCCTTGAACGACGCCTTTTTCATCGTTTTAACATTTTTCGCTGCCATTTTTCACCCCTCTTTATATTTATGTGGATCTATTTTATTCGCAGGTTTTTGAATTCTGCGTATCGTCTTCCTGCTGAAACCCCTCTTCTACATCAATAACCTTAGCCACTTTATTACCGTCTTTAATTTCATATTCAACACCTATGCTATTGCCAACGACTATGTCTTCTATCTTGTATGTGTTATTAATCGCTACGCCGGAGTCAATGTTATAAACAACATCCTGTTCCTGGCCGGTATCCTCATCCTGCTCTGTTACTGTTATCTGGTCTGGAGATATACTTTTGACAACTCCCCAGGAATAATCCATTGTTTCTTCCTGTCCCTGGGCAGATGACATACATACAAAAGAAACCATAAAAATAACCACTATTATAGCTAGTGGTAAAATTAAAGGTTTCCTCATAATATCTCCCTCGTATGTATTCTATATGGTAAGACTAAGTTCGATTTTTGTCAAGAACAAAAAGAAAGCGCGTTTTGCGGGATTTCGCGATGAAAAACCCGTTAAGCGCGCCTGCTTTACTGCTACACTGACGGCTTAACGGGCTAATTTATTGGCTTACCGTTACAAAAGTAGCGACCATTTCTCCATCGCTATCCTCTGTATATGCTACAGTAGCGTTATCGCCGACAACCAAATCGGCAATACCGGCTGTTGCTTCAGCCTTGCTAATCATAGTTGCATCATTAACTATAACGGTCTTCTCTGCGTAAACCTGCGTTGCTTCATCCTCAACAACCTTCAAGGTAATGGTAGAATTGTCTAAATCCACGGAAGAAACTTCTCCGGCAATAACACTCTCGGGAATTGACTCTTCCATCGCCGGCATCTCCTCATCCACAGCAGTAACATTTCCAGATATCGACTCTTCCATTGCCTGCATCCCTTCTTCGCAAGAAGCCATAGGTAGGCTGACTATCGATATAATGCCAAGGCAAAGCACCAGACAAAACATAACCTTAAAATACTTGTTCATATATTGTGCCTCCTTTCTCTCTGATTTTATTTCTTAGCTATTTCTATTACGAAACATAAAGTAAACAAACCAAGATAAAGCAAAAAGAATTACTATATTAATAAGCATCGGCAGTATCCCTGATTACTGTCTGTAGGTAAAATATCCGGCGAGAGAAAACAACCTTGTTGAATTGAAACCTGCCAAGAGGCATTTATAGAAAAAAGAGAATGGCTCCTCATTCTCTTCCTGTATATTTTACCTAAGTTTTCTTATATTATCCGCTCTTTTTAATAGCTAAGGGAGATTATAGGTACAATCCTCTATTTTGTCAAGAAGATTGTGTAAAGGCAGATTAAACCTTATCCAAGAACATTAAAATGCCGATTAGGATAAAAAGTGATGCGCCAGTATACCTGATTAACTCTGGTTTAAGGTATTTTCCTAAAGCGGCGCCTATTAAGACCGAAAGGATCGTAACAAGCGCGTAAGCAGCTATAGAGCCTGCCAAGACCACAAAAGGCCTGCCTGTCTTCGCCGACATCCCGATTCCCACCAACTGCGTCTTATCCGCCAGCTCCGCAAAAAATATCGCCGTAAACGTCGTCAAGAATATTCTCCAATCCATACAATATCTCCTTTTTTAACCAAAAATTACCACTTTCTAAATATTACCACTACTGCCGCAACGATCAATAAAAATCCCAAGAAGTAATTCCACCTTAACTCCTCTTTAAGGTATACAACTGAAAAAATACAAAAAACAACCAAAGTAATCACTTCCTGAATAGTCTTTAGCTGCGCCGCAGAAAACTGATAATGGCCTATACGATTCGCTGGCACCTGGAAACAATACTCCACAAAGGCGATAAGCCAACTAATTGCTATTACTTTAAATAAGGGGGAATTTTTATACTTGAGGTGGCCATACCAGGCAGTCGTCATAAATATATTGGAGAATATCAAAAGTATGATTGTCTTCATTTTGCCCAGGCAAGCCAGATGAATACATATGCTGCAGCTACTGCTGCCAAGGTAAACGGCAGGCCAATCTTTGCAAAATCGCTAAAACTTACCTTATATCCTTCTTTCTTAAGCAGTCCGCAGGCAACGATATTCGCGGAAGCGCCTATGGGAGTAATATTCCCGCCTAAACTCGCGCCTATAAGTAAACCAAATAAAAACAAATGTGGAGCCACGTTAAGCTTGTGCGCCATAGAAATCGCCACAGGCAGCATCGCCGCCAGAAACGGCACATTATCCACAAACGCCGATACAAACACAGCTATAAACACAAGCAGCGTATAGCCTAAAAATATATTCTGGCCTATTAAGCCAGACAGAAAACCTGAAACAACCTCAAGCCAGCCGGTTAGAGTAATACTTCCCACGAGGATAAATATGCCAACGAGGAAAAACGCGGTATCCCAATCCAATGATTTTATCCCTTCAATCGTCGAGCCCTTGTTTACAATTGTCTTCCATAAAATAGAAATAACCCCGAAAACCATGCAAATCAATCCAGCCATATAAGAAAACCCTGTATCAATAAACGATGAAACAGCCAAGGCAAAAACCAAAACCACAAGAATAACCGTAGGCACCCAAGACTTCACTTTTTCTACGCTCATCAAAGGCACCTTCTCTTTGTGGCTCCTGAAAATAAAATACAATACCGCAAATGACGCCAACGCGCCTAATTCCACCGCGAAAAATATGCTCGGCCTGCCTCTATAGAAGAAAAAGTCCATAAAATTCATCTTGGCAAAACCACCCAGGAGCATGCTTGGCGGGTCGCCGATAAGCGTGGCCGCGCCCTGCAGGTTGCTCGAGACAGCTATGGCAATCATCATTTTTACCGGATTAAAGTTTAATTTCCGCGCCAGCGCCAGAGCAATGGGCGCCACAATCAAAACAGTCGCCACATTCTCCACAAACGCGGAGATAAATCCCGTCAATAAACAGATAAAAAGTATTGCCCATGCGGTATTCCTGGCTTTATCTACTATTATTTCGGCGATATAAGCGGGAACCCTGCTTTCCATAAAGATATCCGCAACCATCAGCGTGCCTACGAATATCCCCATCACATTCCAATTGACCGCCAAAAACGCCTCTCTTAAGGTAATAATGCCGGCAAGAATTACAACAAGGCTGGCTGATACCGCGACAAGCGTCCTCCTGTTAGGCAGAAGCACAAACAAAACATACGCCGCGATGAAAATTATTAAAGCTGATATATTACTTATACCCATAGATTAACCCTTTGTATCCAAACTTTCCGTAATAGCAATCTGACATATTTTAATCCAATCCGCGCCTAAAACCAAGCAAAATTATTTATGATAATTTATAGACTTATATAATCAAACTGATATAATAATTTCAACCGCGAATTCTGTTTTTACAGGCGCTAATCAAATCCAAACCGCTATAATTTATGAAAGAAAAAATAATTTCAATCCTGAAGGCACCGCTAAACCAGCTTAAAAAACTCTACATCTGGACTGTCCGCTGGGCAGAGACGAAATACGCCCAATACGCCCTGTTTGCCATTGCCTTTGCTGAAAGTTCATTCTTTCCCCTTCCGCCGGATATCCTGCTTATCGCAATGGTCATCTCCGACGTAAAAAAATGGGCGGTGAACGCCTTTATCTGCACCGCGGGTTCGGTCCTGGGATCTTTGCTGGGATACCTTATCGGCTGGGGCCTCTATGAAACAGCGGGGAAATTTCTCGTAAATACGTATAATTTGCAAAGCGCGGTTGAACTGGTAGGCAGAAAATACGCGGAGAACGCCTTCCTGACCATATTCACCGCCGCCTTTACGCCTATTCCCTATAAAGTTATTACCATCACCGCCGGCTTATTTAAAATTCCGCTCTCCGTGCTTATTTTAGCGTCGATTATCGGCCGCGCCGGAAGGTTTTTCCTCGTGGCAGGCTGCCTTCGCGTATTCGGAAAGAAAATCTCCGACTCTATCGAAAAATACTTTGATATATTCTCGATTATATTCGTAACACTTTTAATCGGCGGATTCATCGCCTTAAAACACTTCAGCAAATAAAACAATGCCAACAAAAGTAAAACGTGTTCTCGTTATAACTCTGGCAATCATATCCTGCGCCTGCCTGTCTTCTGTAAAGGCGGCGCAAGATAACCAGTGCGCGCCGAATTCCAATGACCCAAATGTATTGGATTGCGCAAAAAATTTCTTAACCGATTATGAAACCTTAAATTCCGACGGCAGCGTAAATATCATAATAGAAATTTCCGCTGGTACATTGGAAAAATGGGAAGTAATGCCTGATGGCGTCCTGAAACGCGATATAAAAGACGCAAAACCACGCAGCATAAAATACCTGGGTTATCCGGGAAACTACGGAATGATTCCCAAAACATTAGGTGGCGACAACGATCCATTGGACGCAATCATAATAGGCGCGCCGCCATTAGCGCGCGGCTCAGTCGCAAGCGCAAAAATCATCGGTGTGTTCAAACTTGTTGACGACGGCGAAACAGACGACAAACTCATCGCAGTCCTTCCTGAAACCGACCTTTACAAAGTAGACAGCATAAAGGAACTTGATAAAAAATTCCCGGGAATTACTAAAATTCTCAAAACGTGGTTTACCAACTATAAAGGCCGCGGCGAGATAACTTCCAAAGGCTACGGCTCAC
>JAQTPJ010000118.1 GCA_028712915.1 Candidatus Omnitrophota bacterium | reverse complement strand
CACTCGGGGAACCTGAGATTCTTTCAATTTTGCTTTTGAGAGAATTTCTTCCTAACCCATTGTAGGCCAACGGGCTAGATAAATTGCTTAAGTTGTATAAAATTCCAGAAGCTGTCGTTGTTTTCTCTTGTAGTTCTGCATACTTGGAAGCAGAGAAACTTCCAAGTTGCTCAAACACGCCAGGACTGCGGCAGTTAGAGGCGTTCATCGGGCTAGACATTGCAATGGCTAAAGAACTACTATTGAACCCGACCAGCGCCAAAGGATCGGAAACTATGTAAGAAGTATGGATAGGAAGGGCTGTTTGTAATAAATTACCTATATTTATATTGATTGACTGTAATGGCGAAGACTGTGTCGCGTTAATAGGCATAACCGGCGCTATTGGCGTAGCCGGGACCTTAGACGCAGGCGTCGGTTGCGTATCTCCTGCGTTTTCTTTTACAGGCGAATATGGCGCGAGTAAATTCCTGCGGACTTTCTCCCTAATATTTTCTACTCCGCCACCTAACCTATCTCCTCTCGTAAAAGGCGACATGCCTTGAGTAGAATTCCCGCCCATTGATATAGTCTGCGCTCCGCCGCCAATACCAAAACTGCCAATACCGGCAACAGAACTATAGTCTACTCTACCTATATTATTAATACGGACTAATGCGGCCTGTTCAACTATAGGCGAAGAACCGGTAGACTTAGAGGTATCCTTATTTTGGGTTCCCGAAGGATAAACCTTACCCAGCTTCCTCTGGACTTTCAGTATGATTGGCCCTGACCAGGGCTGGTCTTTGAATTCAGGAATTCTATCATAGACTGCCTGCGGGTCTATATCAGACAATGCCACTAGTACAGTTCGAACCCTTTCCAGGTTACCTTTCTTGAGTTCAGAAGTAATATTGTCAAGCTCTCCGTATAGAATACTCTTAACAAAAGCCTCAAACCCAGGAAAATCCTCAGGTGGATTGGATAGCTTCCGTACTAAGATTCTTAATCCCTCATTAAAATCTATGGACAGCAGCATACGATACGGCGTTTCTGCAGGGAGATTGAACTTCATATATTCGCTAGTTGTTTCCGCCTTCTGTGCAGACACGGCTGGCTTTGCCTCTTGGTTAACTGCTGTTTTCGCCTCCTGGCCGGAGGAGAGCGAGCTAAAGGTCAAACCGGCGGCTACTATCGCAGGAACAATGATTTTCTTAAGGGATCCGGAACTCATCGACGAAGATGCTATAATAGCCTGCTGCTCAGCTATCGGCGAGGAACCAGAAATAGCTCCTTCTCTTGCTAAAATATCTCTTGCGAGATTGAGCGCAAGCGAATAATAGTTTCCTTCAAGAATCAATCCCTGCAGTGATTCAAATCCAGGTAGGTATGTTACGTTGGGGCCAACGGCTGTTCCTACAACATTACCGTTATAATATTCTTTATACTGATTAAACTCCTCGGAATCAGTATTTAAAATCAAAATGCCGTCTTTAGGCCTTAATCCTTCAGGTAAAATAGGATTATTATTAGCAAAAACATCTAATATATAACGGTTCTGCGCGTCATAAACCCAGTAGTGCCCTCCAAAATTCATGCCATCCACCTGCATCACCACTACTGCATTATCGGTTAATCCAAAATCCTGACGGGATATAATATTCTTTAATATGATTGACCTTGGCAAGCAAGACCAAGACCCTATATTGGGAATTTCTTTAAATAATCTGCTCAGGTTCCGCAAGACTTTCGCATAAATCTCCTGCTTAGCTATCGGCGAGGAAGAAATAGCATACAATGAAGCTATTTTAGCCAAAGATGCTTTATCTATATTAATAAATTGAAAACCATCTTCATTCTTTACTAAGATTATCTCATCCTGTGACTGCAGCCAGTTATCAAAAGCTCCAACGATAGTCTTCATAATAGAAAACGATTTTAGGACGGATTTTAAATGCTTTTCAACATTAGTAGTCATCATAGCCATCTGCAAATTAAGGCCTAAGGTAGCAAACCCTTTATTGACGATATCTATACTGCTTAAATCTGCGCCTATGGCGCCTCTGGTTAAATTATTAATAACTGCTGATACTTCTTTGTATTTTTCATATTGCGTGCCTGTTAAATCATCTTTTGAATTATTAAGGGTATTGAAAGGCTCTATTACTTTTTGCAATAAGGAAGTGTAAATCTCGCCGAGCTTAACCTTATCAACATTAGCCAAATCCATAGCAAGCAACGGACGGATTACTATCTCTTCTATATCGCTTACATACTTGTTAAGAACATTATCAACGAAATCCCTGGCCAAGCCCTTGAACTCCGCGGCTTCATTTCCGACAAGCGTCTTATAAGGCGTATAAACAGGCTCTGCCAGCGGTGAAGAGGCAATTGCCTGCTTTCCCACCGCGTAGGTGGGATTGGCTGCCTGCTGCTGGATTAGAGATTTACCACGAACCTCCATTGCCATACGGTCTGCGGCGATGGGCGAAGAACCAACACTTGATCCGTAATAAGTGTAAGTGGTAGCACCTTTAAAATTCACCCAATAGAGAATATTAGTGCCTTCTATAAAATAAAAATAAGGACGATCAGATGTGCTTGTTGGAGCAAAAATCCTTTGCGCTTGCGGAAATACGCGGCTGAACATATTCGCAAAATTGTTTCCTCCGCTTTCTCCTTCTCCAGTACTGCAACCAATAAGGACTATCTGGCCATTCTTAGCCAAAGAGTTTCTTATGCTGGCTTTTTTAAGCTGCGCTTCATCATTAAGCGTCAACTTGCCGCTTTCTCTATACCAATCCGCAAAATCCATTTCATCAGGATATGAATGCGCGCCAAAGATAATAACATCTGCCGGCTTACCAGCATGCTGAACGACGTCTTTAAGCGAACTGATTACATTACCCGGAACATCCGGCATGCCAATCTCATAATACATAATTCTGTAATTCTTCTCTTTAAAGGCATCATATGTCCAAGGCGTAATCCAATTAAAAGCCCAGAAAAATTCTTCTTTATTTTCAACGGCAGGAAAGAGAACTGCTGCTAAAGGCCGATTATCTTTCTGGCTATTTAGCCTATTTGCAATTATTTCTTTAAGATCGCTTAATTTACTAAACCTGTCTACCCATTTTATCCCTAATTTATAGGCCTCATAATAGGTCTGGCTAACCTCGCTAACAGCGGGAATCTCGCTCTTGGATAGATCTTTCAATAAGGCCCTTATCTGTTGAGGAGGTTCTTCGCTTAATAAAAGCTTAGTAGCCGCGCTTCCAAAAACTTCATGAAGCATATCGCCAGTTGATATATCAGCATATCCTGATTTTCCAAACCTATAGTTTATGAAATCATTGGCTTTCTGCTCAAAAATCTCTCTGCCCCAGGGCTGAGTAATATAACGATTCGCAAAACTCAATGCCTCATAGCTATTTAAATTATCTAATGCCTCCCGGAGAACTTTTCTAACACGCGGATGGCTGATATAATCAGCGGGTGTGTATTTTACGATATCTTCATATCCTGATACCCTCGAGGATAAATCTTTGACTACAGACTCAAAAATCTCTGGGCCCCAAGATTGTTTAATATAGTTGGGTAGGTATTTTAAGGCTAAAACCGGAGGCGCGGACTTGACAACATCTCTGGCCCAAGGTTGACTGATAACCTTATATATATTACTTAAGGCTATTTCTGGAGTTCCTTTCGCTGCGAGCAAGTAAACGTCTCGACCAAAATCTTTACCGGCATAGTTCTGCGCATATATTATTGCCGCCTGTGGCTCTCTTTCAGTTGCGGCGAGCATCACTTCAGGAACCCAAGGCCAGTAACTGTGTTTCTGTTCGAATTCCAGCGCTGCTAACACTAATCCTTTAGCCTTTAAATCCTTAACAATATCTTCAGTAAAAGGTAAATTAGATCGGAAGAG
>JAQTPJ010000117.1 GCA_028712915.1 Candidatus Omnitrophota bacterium | reverse complement strand
TGAGAATTAGCGCCAGGGCTTTAGCCGTAAAAACAGGCAAGAAATGAACACATTAGCTTTTTTAATCATAATAAGCGTTCTTATATTTGTGCATGAATTCGGCCATTTCTTTATGGCCAGAAGGCTAGGTATAAAGGTAGAGAAGTTTTCTCTGGGCTTTGGGCCGCAGCTCTTTGGTTTTAAGTTTCAGGATGTTGATTTTAAAGTCTGCGTTATTCCTTTTGGCGGATATGTGAAGTTAGCCGGCGACAGCCGCCAGGATTATAAAGGCAACAGTTGGGAGTATCTTTCCAAGCCGCCGCAAGACAGGGCTAAGGTTGTATTTTTTGGCCCATTATTTAATTACATTCTTGCGTTTTTATTCCTCTGGGTAGTTTATTGTTTCGGTTATCCGCAATTAAGCACTACCATAGGAACAGTGATAAAAGAAATGCCTGCACAGGAAGCAGGGTTATTGGAAAAGGATAAAATTCTTGAGATCGACGGGAAAAAGGTAAATTATTGGTCTGATGTTTAGGTCAACATCAAGAATAAGATTACAAAAGATAAGATAGATATTAAGGTCCTGCGCGGCGATAAAGAAGCCGATTTTACGATATATCCCGTCACAAAAGAAGAAAAGGATTTATTCGGCAATAAACGAAAGGTTACGCTTATAGGCATTGCGCCTGCCGCAGAAATTGTGCAGGAGCGATATAATATTTTTACCGCGTTCTTTGTCAGCGCATACAATATATTAAAGATGACCTATTTTACCCTTAAGGCCATTGTTTCTTTGATTTTCGGGCACCTTTCTTTAAGAGAAGCGGTAACCGGACCAATAGGTATATTTAATATTACCAGCGAGGCTGTGAAATACGGCATTATCGCTTTAGTGCATTTGACTTCGATGCTCAGCCTGGCCTTGGCTATTTTCAACGTATTGCCCATACCCGTGCTTGACGGCGGGCACCTTTTGTTCTTATGGATTGAGAAATTGCGCAAAAAGCCCATCAGCGAAAAAGTCGAAACGCGGATTACCGACGTAGGTTTCGGTTTCATCCTGATACTGGCGGTATTTATTCTTTTTAACGATTTAATAAGGTATGGTTATTGGGATAGGATTAATGATTGGCTGATAAAATGGCACTCAAGATAAAACGAAAACATACTAAATCAGTAAAAATCGGCGATGTGGTAATTGGCGCTGAGCGCCCTGTTGCTGTTCAATCAATGGTTAAGGTTTCTACTGCGAACGCAAAAGAAGTTATAAAGCAGATAAACGAATTAGAAAAGGCAGGCTGCGAAATCGTAAGGGTTGCGGTTAAGGACGCCCGTGACGCAAAGGCGATTGCCGCTATAAAGAGAAATATAAATATCCCCCTGGTGGCTGACATACATTTTCACTATAGGCTTGCCTTGGAGGCGATTGAGTCAGGAGCAGATAAAATAAGGTTAAATCCCGGCAATATTTTTAAGAAAGAAGAAGTAAAAGAAATAGCTATGTTGGCCAAGGCGAGGAAAATGCCTATAAGGATAGGCAGCAATTCCGGTTCGCTGCGTGGAAATTACTTGAAGATTAAAGATGTGGGAATTGCTTTGGTGAGGCAGACGCATGATTACATAAAGACGCTGGAGGATTTCGGAGTGAATAATTTGGTTATTTCCTTGAAATCTTCCGATATGTTTGAGACAATAAACGCATATCGCAAAATGAGCAGGCTTTGCGGGTATCCTCTCCATTTGGGGGTTACCGCCACAGGGATGTTTTATGACGGTATCGTTAAATCTTCTTTAGGCATCGGTATTTTATTGTTGGAGGGCATAGGCGATACGGTAAGGGTGTCTTTGTTGGGCGATCCGATAGACGAGGTAGTAGTCGCAAAGAATATATTATCCGGATTGGGGGTAAGAAAATTCGGGCCGAAATATATTTGTTGCCCTACCTGCGGGCGCTGCGAGGTAGATTTAAGAAGTAAGGCAAAAGAATTGATATCTAAATTAGGAAATGTAAATAAAGATTTAAGCCGCACAACAGTCGCCCTAATGGGTTGTATGGTCAATGGCCCGGGCGAGGCAAAGCACGCTGATATAGGTATAGCATTTGGCAGGGACAGAGGCATTCTTTTTAGGAAAAGCAAGATAGTTGATACCTTAAAAGAGGAGCGCTGCATAGATGTTTTAATCAGCCAATTAAATGGAGGTTTGAAGTAATGGATGAATTAATCAAAATGATTCAACACAGGTTAATCACCGATTACGATATTTTATTGCATGATAATATCAGCGAGGAGAGGCTTAAGCAGTGCATGGATAAGATTATAGAGAGCCTGCCTGCCAAGGAAAAGGAATTGTTAAAAGATGAGGCTCTGCGCCAGAAGCTTATCAGGAGCCTGATGGATAATATTATAGGGTTGGGCCCGTTAAAATCGCTTATAGATGACCCCGAGGTCACCGAGATTATGGTGAACGGCCCTTCCAAAATTTACGTAGAACGCGACGGCAAGATGCAATTGTCGGATCTTAAATTTGAGAATGAGCGGGTTTTAATGAACACTATCCATAAGATGGTCGCCTTTACCAAAAGGAGAGTGGATGAATCTAATCCTTACGTTGATTTGTCTTTATTCGACGGCTCGCGGGTTAACATAGTGCTTCCGCCTTTATCTTTGCTCGGACCGTCTATAACTATAAGGAAATTTTCCAAAGAAATTAACAGCATCGATGATTTAGTAGCCAGGAGGACTTTGAATAAGGATATGGCTGATTTTCTTGTCGCAGCGGTGAAGGCCAAATTGAATATTGTATTCTCCGGTTCGACAGGAGTAGGCAAAACCACAACCCTGAATATACTTTTGCAATACGTCCCCGCAGGCGAGCGCATTGTTACAATTGAAGATACCGCGGAATTAAAATTATTACAGGATAACGTCGTAAGGCTGGAGACGCGGCAGGCAAACGTAGAAGGCAAAGGTATTGTTTCCATCAGGGATTTATTCAGGAATTCTTTAAGGATGAGGCCGGACAGGATTATATTGGGAGAGATACGTTCGGATGAGGCGTTGGATATGCTGCAGGCTATTTCCAGCGGCCACGGCGGAACAGCCGTGATTATCCACGCGGCCTCGCCCCATGAAGTCATATCCAGGATAGAGACGATGATAGTGATGTCTAACGCAACTCTGCCTGTGCCGATTATCAGGAAGCAGATATCTTCCACTATCAATTTAATTGTCCATCAGGATCAGCTGATAGACGGCTCGAGAAAGATAACCCATATCACAGAAGTAAAAGGATTGCATGATGGCGAAGTATTGTTGAAAGATCTCTTTTCTTTTGAGATAATAGAAGAATCGCTGGAAGCCGCAAAAGTAAAAGGCGAATGGAAAAAGTCGGACCAGGCGCCTTTGTTTATAAATAAGATTAAGAGGGCGGACAGTAAATTTAACGAAAGTTTTTTTAAAAAGTAAAAGTACTTAAAATAAATAACCATTAAGACGGAGTAGGCTAAGATGTACTGGTCAAAAAGTTTTATTTCTACGCTAAAAGACGCGCCGGAAGAGGCGGAGTCGACAAGCCATAAGCTGATGCTTCGCGCGTCTATGGTAAAGATGTTGATTTCAGGAGTCTATTCTTATCTGCCTTTAGGCTTGAGAGTTTTAAACAATATAAACAGGATTATCCGCGAAGAGATGAACGCATTGGGCGCGCAGGAATTATTATTGCCCGCGCTTCAGCCGATTGAAATCTGGCAGATGACTAAAAGAGATGAGCAGTTGGGCGAGACGATGGTAAGGTTCCAGGACCGCAAAGGAAGAAAACTGTGTTTAGGCCCTACGCATGAAGAGGTAATTACCAGCCTGGCCAGCCGCTACGTCCAGTCTTATCGCGATTTGCCTTATGTGCTCTATCAGATCCAGACTACGTTTCGCGACGAGATAGGGCCGCGTTTTGGACTTGTAAGGGCATGCGAGTTTC
>JAQTPJ010000004.1 GCA_028712915.1 Candidatus Omnitrophota bacterium | reverse complement strand
AGTAAAATCCATAAAAGGCAAGAAGAGGCCAATCAATAGCTTAAAAGACAGGATGGAAATATTATCCAGCCTTGAACCAATAGATTACGTATGCGCGTTTTCCCAGACAACACCGCTGAGCCTGATTAAAAAAGTCAGGCCGGATATACTTGTTAAGGGTAAAGATTGGCAAAGGAAAGATATTGTGGGGGCTGATTTAGTAAAAAGTTACGGCGGAAAAATCTTAACCATTACCTTGAAAAAAGGCCGTTCCACAACCGACATAATTAACAAAATCGTTTCTCTATATAAATGAATTTCAGGGGCAAAATCCTAAGGATAATCGATGCGAACATAAACAGGGCGAAAGAGGGGCTGCGGGTCTGCGAAGACATAATGCGCTTTGCTCTCGACGGGAAAAAAGCAACATCGAAGCTGAAAAACATAAGGCACAATATATCGAATATCGTAAAAAAATCCAAAGTTAAAGAATCGGAAATTATAAAAAACCGCGACAGCGGCCTTGATATAGGAAAAAATATAAAGGTCGAAAATAGCAAGAAAGTATTATTCGATATATTTATAGCAAATTCGCAGCGCGTTAAAGAAGCCATAAGGGTGTTGGAAGAATTATTCTGTATCTTAGACTTAACCACATCTAAAAAATTCCAGGATTTAAGATTCAGGTTTTATGATGCCGAAAAAGAATGTCTTAAAAAAATCGGATATCTATGCAATAGTAGACGCGCAAACCTGTCACAGAAGAAACATCTCTAGTCTTCTAAAAAACCTTATAAAAAATAAAGTGGGTATTATCCAGATAAGAGATAAGGGCTCTGTTTGGATTAATACGCTAAAAAGGGCGCGCCTGGCAAAAAAAACAATAAAAAATAAAGCCCTATTGATAATAAATGATTATGCGGATATCTGTATATTAAGCGACTGCGACGGCATACACCTTGGCCAGGAAGACATGCCCATAGAAACTGCGAGAAAAATATTAGGCAATGATAAAATTATAGGGATCTCCTGCCATTGCCTTAAGCAGGCGGAATCAGCGCAAAGGCAAGGAGCTGACTATATAAGTTTTGGGCCTATATTTAAAACTCCCTTAAAGAAAGAACGCAAGGCGATTGGCTTAAAAGAATTAGGGGAAATTAAAAGGAAAATCAGGATTACATTCTTTATCATCAGCGGTATTGGCATTAAAGAGATGGAAGTTGTGCGGCCCTTAAGAATAAAAAGGATTGCCGTATGCAGGGCTGTATGTGAAAGCAATAATTTAAAAAAAGAAATAAAACAATTAAGAAACTGCTTAAATTAAAATGAATAACTTAGAAGCTGCCCGTAAGAAAATAGTTTTACCTTTGGCAAAAAAAATAGCCAACCTTGAATCCCAAGACATAAATATCCTATTAAAAAACATATCTCAGGGAAAAACCGTAATCCTTAAGAACAAAATCCATAAAATAAATAAGCCCTGCGCTATCGGCAAAGACCTGCGCACTAAAGTAAATGTGAATATCGGCGCCTCCACAGACGTCTCCAGCGTGCAGAAAGAGCTGAAGAAACTTGATATATCTGTGGCATATGGAGCTGATACGATAATGGACTTAAGCATAGGAAAAGACATAAGGAAAGTCCGAAAAGAAATTATTTCCTATTCTCCTATACCTGTAGGTACTGTGCCTATATATGAAGCTGCCCAGGAAGCAGAATACAAAAAGGGTAGCTCTTTCAGAATGACTAAAGATGATATCTTGGATGTCATAGAAAGGCAGGCAAGGGAAGGAGTGGATTTCTTTACCATACACTCAGGTATTACCAAAGAAATCATAGTAAAAATGCACCATCTTAAGAAGAGGCTTATCGGGATTGTAAGCAGGGGCGGCGCCATCCTGGCTAACTGGATAATGCATAACAACAAAGAAAACCCTCTCTATGAATATTTTGACGAAATATTGGCTATCGCCAAGAAATATGACATAACCTTAAGTTTGGGCGACGGCCTCAGGCCGGGAAGCGTATTAGACGCCACAGACCAGGCGCAGCTTTACGAATTAAAAAAACTAGGCGAGTTATCGCGGTATGCCCTTAGTAAAGGAGTCCAGACAATAATCGAAGGGCCAGGGCACGTGCCTATAAATCAGGTAGAAAAAAATATTAAGTTAGAAAAACGCATTTGCCACGGCGCGCCATTCTACGTGTTAGGGCCGCTGGTAACAGATGTATCCAGCGGCTACGACCACATCTCTGCGGCCATCGGAGGGGCGTGGGCAAGTTATTTCGGAGCTGATTTTTTATGTTATGTTACCCCTTCAGAACACCTGAAACTACCTTCGCTCGACGACGTCAGAGAAGGGTTAATTGCTTCCAAGATAGCCGCGCATGCAGCTGATATCGCCAAAGGCATAAAAAACCAGATAAACTGGGATAAAAATATGTCGCGGGCAAGAAAATCCAGAGACTGGAAGAAACAGATAAAACTATCTATCGACCCTGTCAAAGCAAAAAAGTATAGAACCCGGTCAAAACCCCAGGCATCTAAGACGTGCACCATGTGCGGAAGATACTGTTCTCTGAAACTAACTGAAGAATATTTCTAAAATATCCGGCTTTTGATAATTTTGCGGGCGTAGTTCAGTGGTAGAACATTAGCTTCCCAAGCTAAATATGGCGGTTCGATTCCGCTCGCCCGCTTTATATACTCCGGTAAACATCTTTTATTGACAAAAAAACAAAAAAGAGATAGTATCTTATAGTTATTCTCCTAGTAATTTTGACTTATCCTTAATTTATATGTTCATTAAAGAACAATTCATCGGCAGAGAAGACATCCAGAGGTTAATCAACAAAAGAATCTACGACCTCAAAGATGGCTACCGCCAGAACATCGCTATCTTAGGGGATGAGCTGGTAGGCAAGACCTGGACAATAAAGTTTATCTTTGATAACTTTGTCGATCCTAAGATTATTCCCCTCTATTTAGACTTAAACCAACCCACCACAGCAATCTTTCTCCAGAAATTCCTCAATACGATTCTTTTCAGTTTCTTAAAGACGAAAAACGTGGCTTTGCCCAAAGAAAACATAAATAAACTTATGGAAGAGGCAAAACACCATATCCAGGACACCGTCACTAAGATTCAAGAGGTAAGCACGGCGGCAAAAGATAAACTGGATATCTATCTTTTTAGAGACGCCTTATCCATACTTGAGATACTCAGCAAAGAAACAGGGCAAAAAATTGTAGTCATACTCGATGAATTTCACAACCTGGAATCGCTTAAAATCAGGAATTTATTCCAGGAGCTCGGCAAAAAGATAATGATGCAAAAAGATACCATGTATATCGTCTTGAGTTCCAATAAGGCAAGGGCAAAAAAAATCATCCAGGACGAACTATCCCTGCTTTTCGGAAATTTCGAAATATTGGAAATAAATAATTTCGATACAAAAACCAGCAACATCTTGATTAAAAACAGGCTAAAGAATGTCCAGATATCTAAGGATATGTCGAATTTCCTCATAAACTTTACCGGCGGCAATCCTTTTTATCTCGATAAAATTTCTCAGCATCTGCATAAAAATTCCATAATATTAGAAGAAGAAACCATCACCCCGTTTGTGTTCATTTATACGCTGGAAGAGATTTTATTCAACAGATGGGGGATATTAAATCTTAGATTCCAGAATCATATTGATGTGCTCAACTCCAGGAATAAACCGGAGGCATTGGATATTCTGCTTTTGATCGCGCAAAACAAAAATAAGATAAAAGATTTATCCGGGCTGCTGCATAAGAATTACCGCGATATAAACCAGAAGCTATCGCGCCTGATAGAAACCAACATGATTTATCGCACCGGCTCATTCTATAATATCAGCGACAGGCTTTTTAACTTCTGGCTTAATTTTGTATACCTGGAAAGGTTGAATAACCTATCGCAAAATTATGAAGACCAGGTAATGTCTTTCAGGCACAAGATTGAACAATCGCTATCCGAATTTATAGAAACAACCAAAAAGGATATCTCTCAAAGGCTTTACGAATTATTTATCCTGTTTTCCAACGACTCTGTAAAACTCGGCAAAAGCAGGCTGATGCTCTCGAAGTTTAAAGAAATTAAACCTCTGGAATTATACGGCAGCCTCATTAAAAGAGGGTTTTTCTGTTCGTCGGACGAAGAGTGCTGGCTGATAGGCCTCAAGGAAGGCGATATCACTGAAGGCTGCGTCTGCGAATTTATTAAAGAGTCTGAAAAAATATATAAAAATAATAAATCATTGAGGCGGCTTATTATCGGTATGGATAAGACTGAAATAAACGCAAGCCTTATAGCGAAAGAGGAAAAGATAACCACCTGGGATATAAACCACCTGAACACCCTGCTTGACCTATATGGTAAACCCCGTCTAATTGTATAAATGAAAATTGGCGTAATTTCCGATACGCATATCCCAGAAAGAGCTCTCGACTTACCCAAAGAAATATATACTGCTTTCAAAGACTGTGAATTAATTCTGCACGCCGGAGATTTAATTTCCATAGACGTCCTGAAATCATTAGAAAAGATATGCCCCGTCACGGCAGTTGTCGGTAATATGGACTCTCCCGAAGTGAGGGCTAAGTTAAAGGAAAAAGAAGTAATTAATGTAGGCAATTTTAAAATCGGGCTGATTCACGGAAAAGGGCACCCCAAGAACCTCCTGGATGTTATCAAAGACGCCTTTAATGATAGGCTGGATGTAATTGTATTCGGGCATTCCCATACGCCGCTTAACGAAAAGCAGGAAGGTACCTTATATTTTAATCCGGGAAGCCCCACCGATACAATGTTTTCTCCTTACCGCTCCTACGGCATATTAGAAATAGATAACGATATAAAAGGTACTATAGTAAAAATATCATGAATAAAATTTGGGCGCCATGGAGGATAAAATATATCCAACAGCATAAGCAAAAAAACTGTATATTCTGCCTATGCGCAAAAAATAAAAAGATAGATAAAAAACAATTCGTGATAATAAGAAGCAAACACAGTATATCTTTGCTTAATATCTATCCTTACAACAATGGGCATTTTATGGCCTGCCCTAAAAGGCATGTAAAAAATATCGAGGATTTAAACAAAGAAGAATTTTTGGATTTATGGCAAGTGCTTAAACAGACTAAAAAATTGATACAAACAACTTTAAAACCTGAAGGATATAATATAGGGGTTAATCTGGGAAAGGTAAGCGGCGCCGGCATAGATAAGCATCTGCATATACATGTTGTCCCGCGCTGGACAGGGGATACGAACTTCATGCCTGTTATCGCAAATACTAAAGTCATATCTCAATCCCTGCGGGCGCTGTATAATAAACTGACAAAAAACAATAAAAATGGATAAAACACATTTGGCTGATTACGCGATGAAAGAAGAATTTTCTCAGGGTAGAAAATTCAAAGAGGAAAAACATTCCTATAGAAACATCTACCAAAGAGACAGGGATAGAATTATACATAGCACCGCCTTTAGAAGGTTGGAATACAAGACTCAGGTTTTCGTCTATAACGAAGGCGACTACTACCGCACGCGCTTAACGCATACATTAGAAGTGGCTCAAATCGCCAGGACCATAGCAAAGGCGTTAAGATTAAACGAAGACCTGGTAGAGGCTATTGCATTGGCGCACGACTTAGGGCATGCGCCTTTCGGCCACGCAGGCGAAGAAGCTTTGAATGATTTAATGAAAAATCACGGCGGCTTCAACCACAACAGGCAAGCTTTAACGATAGTGGATTTACTTGAAGAAAGATATCCTAACTTTAAGGGATTAAACTTAACATGGGAAGTAAGGGAAGGCATTGCCAAGCATACTACAAAATACGATAAAGAAACCAAAATAAAAGAATTCGCTCCAAATAAAATGCCCACACTAGAAGCCCAGGTGGTAGATATTGCCGACGAGATAGCTTATGACAACCACGATTTAGACGACGGCATAACCTCAGGGCTGATAGAAGAAACATCTCTGGCAGGCCTCGCGTTATGGAAAGAGACTAATTTGCAAATTCAAAAACAATTTGGCGTATTAAACCCAAAAATAAAAAAATACCAAATGATAAAATTCCTTATCAACAGGTCAGTGAGCGACCTGATAGAAGAAACCGAAAAAAACATAAAATCATTAAAAATAGCTCATATAGATGATGTGAGAAATTCTAAAATAAAAATAGTGTCTTTTAGCAGGGGAATGAGTGAAAAACGAAAAGAACTAAGGGCATTTCTTTCCGATAACCTGTATAAACACTATAGGGTTGTGCGCATGTCTGATAAGGCGCGGCGTTTTATCAAGGATTTATTCAAAATATATGTTAAGATGCCTTTGGTTTTGCCTACGGAATACCGAGCAAAACTAAAAAAAGAAAATAAATACATCGTTATACGCGATTATATAGCGTCAATGACAGACAGATATGTCCTTGATGAACATAAAAAATTATTCGACCCGGATACACAGGTATAGAATTAACGAGAAATATAAAAAAACACTTGAAGATAATTTGCGTAACAGTGTATAATGATAACGCTTATGATACAAAAACAAATACAATTAGAAATTTTCGATTCAGGCCGCAGGGTTAAAAGAAGCCCTATTGCTGAAAGGGGAGAAACGGAACAACCTTCAGAGCCTAAATTCCCCACGCAGCTCTGCATTAAGATAGCGTCTTTCTTGATTATAGCCATAATCAGCTTTGGCCTTGGCGTAGAACACGGAAAAACAATCTCCATAAATTTTAATTCCGTCCGCTCTATCTCTAAAGAGAAAATTACGCAGCTTCCCAGGGAAAATATTGCGCGAAAAGAGGAGATACAGAAACCTGCCATAGCCAAGGACGCTGCGAATAGAGAAATCGTAAAGGAAAAAACAATTTCCTCTAACGAATATATTATCCAAGTGGCTACTTACAAGAAAGATTCTTCTTATATAAATAAAGAATCCTCGAGACTAAAACAAAAAGGCTATACTCCAGTTCTAATCCCAAGCGATAATTATACGCAGCTTTGCGCAGGAAAATTCCCAAATAAAAAAATCGCTACAGAACACCTAAAGAAACTAGAACAAACATACAAAGACTGTTTTATAAGGAAAATATAATGTCTCTACATCCTTCATTAAGGTCTGTCGGCAAAGGTAAACAGCAGCGCACAGTCCTAAAACGCGCAGAAAGAATCAAACAGCTCATGAAAGACGGCAAATGGACTGAAACTTCTAAAATATTTGGCTTGCCTAAGATAAAAATCGTCAGGCTAAAGGTAAAGAAGGAAAAAGCTGCTGAAAAACCGGAAGCTGCAGCCGCAGAAGCCGCTGGAGAAGCTGCTAAAACCGCTGCTCCCGCTAAAGCCGCTGCTCCTGCCGCTGGAAAACAAGCAAAAACCAAATAAAAAGATTAATAAACCTTATCCTCAATATCTTTTATTAATAAAGGGTATTTAGAAAATGGGGATTTTATTCTCAATATTATTATTCTTTCTGGCTGTGGTAATGCATGAATTCGCCCATGGCTGGATAGCTTATAAGCTAGGAGACCCGACGGCAAAGTATTCCGGACGGCTTACGCTAAATCCTTTAGCCCATATAGACCCTATAGGCACAATAATCCTGCCGTTATTCTTAATAATTACCAATTCGCCAATATTGTTCGGCTGGGCAAAGCCCGTGCCTGTAAATTTCTTCAGGCTCAACCATCCCAAAAAAGATATGATATGGGTAGGGTTGGCCGGGCCAGCGGCAAATATCCTAGTAGCTATAATCATCAGCATCATCATCAAATTGAGGATTGCCTTTATGCCGGTACCCATATTACAATATTTCATGAGCCTTAATATAGTATTGGCGGTATTCAACCTCATACCTATTCCACCGTTGGACGGCTCAAGGGTTATAATGGGCCTATTGCCGCCACAGCTAGCATACAGGTATATGCAGCTTGAACAATTTGGTTTCATTATTATAGTTGCTATGCTATATTTAGGATTATTTCGAGTTATTGTCTGGCCGATTGTATCAATAATACTCAGGTTCCTGTTATGAAAATTATAAAGTTAAAGTTAAAAGAGAGAAGTTACCCCATATATATAGAAGAAGGAATTATAGCTAAAAGCGGCAGCTTATTAAGAAGACTCCAGCTTGGCAGCGACGCGGCTATTATAACCAACCAATACCTGGAAAAGAAAATCGGCCAGCGGCTCAAAGGCAGCCTAAAAAAATACAACATTTCGTCTAAAATCTATACTGTCCCTGATTCAGAAAAAGCCAAGTCGTTTCGGCATTGTCTAAATCTTATCGATAAAATATCCAAATACGACAACAACAAGAGCTTATTTCTTATCGCTTTAGGCGGAGGAGTTATAGGCGATCTCACGGGTTTTGTGGCTTCAATATATAAACGCGGCATCGCATATATACAAATACCCACGACCTTGCTGGCGCAGATTGATTCTGCGATAGGAGGAAAGACAGCCATAGATCTGCCTATAGCAAAAAACTTAATAGGCGCATTCCACCAGCCCAAGGCAGTGATTGTCGACCCGGGGCTGTTAAAAAGCCTGCCCAAGAGGCAATTAAAAGCCGGCCTTGCCGAAATAATTAAATACGCCGCGATAAAAGATAAGCCGCTATTCTCGTTCCTAAAGAATAATTACAAAAAGATAATCTCGTTGGATAAAAAGGCAGTTGAATTGATAGAAACAAAGTGTATAGCCATTAAAACCCGGATAGTAGAGCAAGACGAGAAAGAAAAGAAGGGGATACGCACAATACTAAACTTTGGCCACACCATCGGCCATGCTATAGAAAGCGCCGGCGGCTATAATAAATATAATCACGGGGAGGCAATAAGCATAGGCATGATTTGCGCAGCGCAAATATCGCATAATCTAAAACTGCTCCGTGAAGAAAACCTAGATAAAATAATATCTTTAGTAAGATTATATGGGCTGCCTACAAGAATTAAAGGTATTGCCTTGAATAAAATTATGTCCTCGCTGGCCAAAGATAAGAAATTTATACATGGTAGAAACAGATTTGTGCTCCCCGTAGAAATCGGCAAAGTTAAAGTAATAAGCAATATCCCGCAAGATGCAATACGCAAGGCCATACTAAAACACGGCTCTTGTTATTAAAAACCTGCCTCATAGATAATTTCCGCCTTTTCTTAACCTCTCAGGATTACAAAGTGTTTGACACTCATTATAATATATGATATCGTTAATAGAGATGTGGCAAGAAAAGCGTGTTCACAAACGTATAACTTTATCTCTGCCAATAGATTACGAATATTTAGGAACAGATAAAAAAGAATGCAGCAGTACTGTTTCTAAAGACGTAAGCGAGGGCGGATTGCGCCTTGCGCTTAATAAATTTTATTCTCCGAAAACAAAATTCCTGTTAAAAATAAACCTGGAAGGGTTAAACAGAATAATAGAAACCATAGCCGAAATCGCATGGTCTTTTAACGCGCAATTTTCTAACAGGTATTATAGCGGCTTGCGTTTTGTAGGAATGAGTTCCTTAGATCAAAGGATGTTAAAAGAATATATAGAAATGCGTGGAATTACTAAAACTCAACAACTGTCTTAGAAAGCGAGGTTAAGAGTGGCACAAGAATCTTCCAAGAAAGTAAACTGCGTAAGTTGCAACAAATCCTTAAAAATAATAAAAAGGTATTACCGGGATAGTAAATATTTCTGTAATAAAAACTGCTATAAAGATTTCTTAAAAAAACAGGATCAAGAAAAAACAAAATAATAGACCTATATGTCCCAAGAAAAACACGGCATAGATAAAAGGCGCTACCCGCGGGTAAATAAAAACCTGCCTATAAAGATAAAAAACAGGGACTTTGATATAGTCACAGAAACAAAAAATATCAGCTGTATAGGCGCTTATTGCCAGACTGATAAATACATACCGCCGTTTACAAAGATAAAGGCGACGCTGCTTCTTCCTTCTACAACAAAAACCGCAAACCGCTATATCAATTGCGAAGGAACAATCGTAAGAACAGAAAAAGATAATAACTCCTCAGAGCCGCAATATAATATCGCCATATATTTCAACCAAATCAGCAAGACAAGCATATTGAAGATTGACCACTTTATAAAAAATCATCTAATCTACGGTTAAATACATACGCAGGCATTCTCTCCTTATAAATTCACCATTGCCATATATACAAAGAATAATCTATGGGGCAAATTCGTAAACCTCTTCCTGTAAAATTAATAATGAGCATCTTTACGCAGAAGGATGTTCTTTTTAATACTGCTGAGAAGACCTTGGTAAAGAAACTCGGCGCTATTGACTTCCGCAGCCAGATACTCGATTTTAACCAAACTCAATATTATAAGAATGAATTTGGCGATAACTTAAAGAGGGAAATTATCTCTTTCCGCAAATTAATTCCGCCTGATAGCTTATGGAAAATAAAAATCATAACTAACGCGATAGAGGATAAATTATTAAAAGACAAGAAAAGACAAATAAATATAGATCCTGGTTATATCACTCAGGCAAATTTAATCTTAGCTACTACCAAAGACTACTCTCATAGGATTTATGCGAGAAGAGGAATATTCGAAGAAGTAACGCTGATATTCAAAAACAAAACATTCACAGCGCTGCCCTGGACCTATCCTGATTACCAGAGCAAAGAACTAATAGATATTTTTATACAAATACGAAATATTCTAATCCTGCAGCTGAAAAAATAATGCAAGACTACCCTAAATATCTAAAGAGCCTGCGTAATTCTGACTTAGATAAAAAAATCGAAGAAACTTACAGCCTGCTCAAAAACTGCCAAATCTGCCCGCGCAAATGCCGCGTAAACCGCCTTAATAACGAAAAAGGCTTCTGTAAAGTAGGATTAAAACCTATTGTGTGCAGTTACATGCCTCACCATGGAGAAGAACCTCCAATATCCGGCGCAAAAGGCTCGGGTACCATATTTTTCTCATATTGTAATTTAAGGTGCGCTTACTGTCAAAATTACCAATTCAGCCAAAAAGGGGAAGGCCAGGAAACATCACCGGAAGAGCTTAGCGGTTTTATGCTAAGCCTGCAGAAGATGGGTTGCCATAATATAAATCTGGTTACGCCCACGCATTGCATGCCGCAAATCTTAAAAGCATTGAAGATGGCCGCAGAAAAAGGATTAAATATACCGCTGGTCTATAATACATCCGGTTACGAATTACCGGGAATAATAAGAATATTAGATGGTATCGTGGATATTTACTTAACTGACATGCGATACGCTGACAATAAAAATTCCATAAAATATTCACAGGCGCCTGAATATCCTGACTATAACCAAGAATCTGTAAAAGAAATGTACAGGCAGGTCGGCGAAAGCCAATTCGGCGATGATGGCGTCATAAAAAAAGGGTTAATTATCCGCCATCTGGTCTTGCCGCAAGATATCTGCGGCTCTGATAAAATAATGCGCTTTATAAGCGAGAAGATATCAAAAAAAGTATATATAAGCCTAATGAGCCAATATCAGCCATACTATCAGGCCTATAAATACAAAGAAATATCCAGGCGCATTAATAAAACCGAATACCAAAATGCCATAGATTGTTTAAATAAATACGGCCTGGAAAACGGCTGGATACAGGATTCTCAAGGACTGGAGCGCTTTGCCGGCGTAAATATAAAAAGGAACGTATAAATGTTTATTCATATCCAGATAATAACGATACTTTTAGCTTCCTTAAATGGAATTATCTGCTTTACGAGGCCGCTATTAGCCATAAAGATACAGCAAAAGTTCTATGAAAAGATTAACTGGAAAATCGAGCCTATAGACCTAGCTAAAGAACTAAGAAACACCCGCATCATGGGATTAATCAGCCTGATTTTAGCTATTCTATTAATAATCAACCTTTTAATAATAAAATGATAAAAATCATTAAGCTGTGCCCTGTGTGTGGCGGAAAAGGGAAGTTCTTTAACCAAAAATGTCCATCCTGCAAAGGCCAGAGCGGAAGTTTGTCCAAATTAAACAAAGAGATAAAAGAAGCCATAGAATTAAATAGGGCAAAATTTAATGAGCAGGAGAATAGGCTGCTGGAATATTACCTAAACGGCTTTCCTCAAGATGAGATAGCCAGGAAATCTGACCTTACCTTGGCTAAAACATTGCTTTTGTTCTACCAAATCCAGAAAAAGATAAACTCCGCTTAACATCCACTCAAATGTGTGGTATAAATATATTTTATGAGAATATATAAAGATATCACGCCCAAACAAAGAAAAATCCTTAAATTCATACAAAGCAAGATCTCTGAAGAAGGCCGGCCTCCCACAATAAGAGAAATCGCCGTATGGTTCGGCTTCAAATCCACAGGCACTGTAAGAGATTATCTGAAAGCCTTAACCCAGAAGGGACATATTAAACTGACACCCCGCAAGTCCAGGGCGCTTGAACTAGTCAGAAAGGTCGCTTTTAGGATACCCATAATAACAAAAACTACCACTAATAAAGCCTCGCATTTTGATTACGAAGAAGCTCAGGACTACCTTAACCTGGAAGAACTACTGAGCAGCCAAGGCAGGGATGTATTTGCCTCAAAAGTAACAGACAACAGCATGGCCGGTAAAAACCTATATGATGGGGATCTGGCCTTGATAAAAAGGCTGTCTTTGGCCAATGATGGCGATATCGTAGCAAGCTTAATAGATAACCAGGTTGTCTTAAGAATACTACGCAAACGCCAAGACAAGGTATATTTAGAGGCCGCAAATAACCAATATCCGCCCATATCAAAAGGCTTTAAAATACTAGGAAAAGTTATAGCATCTATAAGGAAATACGACTAAGTCCCGCAAAAACAAACCCACCGTTAACCAAATCAACCCCGGGAATAAAATATGGGGTTTTAATAACATGATTGCCCTCCAAAATATACCTGATTAATGCCTTTTTAAGACAACTTTAAAGAAATACATAGAATGTCCCTAATCAGACATAATATGCCGCTAAAAGCCTATTTAAACCGCAATAGAGCCTTAATTTAAGCCATACCAGACATAGTAAAATAAGCAATAAATAACTCTATCTCCATATATCCAATTAAGGCCTTCCGGATACAGAAAGACTCGACAGGGGACATCAAAACCATACACCAACCCAATATCCACAGGCATTCCGTGATGCCATGGTAAATAAACAGTAAAATAGGTAAGATAAAGTAATCTTTGGGGATTTTCGGCTCCCGAACAAAATAGTAAAGAGATGAAACCCGATTGAAGAAGATTATAACAAAAGTAAGTCTGGAATCACTAATCCACAGGTAAATAACAAATTATCGTAACTTATTGATATGAAATGAGTAAAATCAATAAATCCTAATATGCAAAAGTTAACATAATATACATTATAGGACCTTACTTCAGCGACTCCTTTGGGACTCTATAGAGACTTTTTGGACAGGTTTTTATAGGCTTGTAAGGATTTAATGCGCGGATTTAAGGGCTTGACTAACCATCTTTCAACTTTATTTCGCCACCGTGAATTCTTATGATTTTCCCATTTATCAATGCATCAGAAATACACTTCCTGGCAAGTTTTAATATCCTCCCAAGGGTCTGCCTAGATAAACCCATCCTGGTAGCTGCCTGGGCCTGTTTTAGGCCTAAATTATCCACTAATCTGACAGCCTCAAACTGATCAAGGTTAAGTTCTGCCTCATCCGGACGGCCGGGCTTACCCCTAGGGCTGAATTGGCTTATTTTAGGCGCTTCCTGGACTATTCTTATCTTCTTAGGTCTTCCTCTTGGCTTCATATAAACCCCCTATTTATTATGAGCATATGCTCATAATAAATATATCCTTTTGCCGCTATCTTGTCAAGATATAATATAATTACCAAATAAAAAACCATTTTGCCGCTTGGTCCATAGAATAGCGCAAAATGGCCTTAAAAATACAACTCCTGAATCTAACTATTTACCAGAGCGCCTCCCTGAAATCTTGCTCATCAGCCACCATAGCATCCGCTATATCCTTCGCATCTACATTGCCTGTATTAAACCGCGATAGCTTATCTATGGTATGACTACAACCTGAGAAAATTGTATAGAATAACATAAGAATCAGTATAAAAATTAGCTTTCTCATATTGAACTACCTTAAGAAATTTTATAGCATATTTAGGTTGATTCTTCTATGGGTAATACAAAGGCCTTTATACCTTCCTGCCCTAGTTTCTTCCTCAATTCTTTTACGCAAGAAATAGCTTGTTTTGCCTGTTTTTCATCGCAAGCAACATATAAAATGTTGTTCCTGCCTGGCCAGATATCATTGCCTAAATGGGTGCCAGAGGTCTCGCCTTTACCGAACACCGCTGTAGTCTTAGTATAATTCTTTATTCCGCAACTATTTAAAACCTCCATTACTTCCAAATCTATTGCTTCGTTATATGTAATCATTACCATCTTTGTCATTGTTTTTTAACCTCCATCTTAACCTCTGCTTTTCTGTGGAATACCGCATATAATGTAGGCACAAAAAGCATAGTAATTACAGTTGAAACTGTAAGGCCTCCAAACATTGTGATACCCAAAGGACGCCAAGTCTCTGAACCAATGCCGTTTGATAAGGCTAATGGCAATAATCCCGCCAAAGTAGTAATGGTAGTCATTAAAACCGGCCTTAGCCTATCTTTACCAGCATTAGTTACCGCTTCCTGCATAGATTGTCCGCGTGCGCGCAGAATAATAATATAGCTAATCAACACAATGGCGTTATTTACCACAATACCTATAAGCATAATCACGCCAAGATAGCTTACGATATTTAAAGAAGTGTGGGTAAAAAGAAAACTCAAAATAACACCTATAAAAGTAAATGGTATAGCAAACATTATGATAAATGGGTCTATTAAAGATTCGAACTGCGCCGCCATAACCATATACACCAAAATAATGCCCAACATTAATAAAAGCGCAAGATCGCTAAACGCTTTTTTCTGTTCTTCTGCTTCACCACCAAAATTCACAGATATATCAGAAGATAAAGCTATCTTCTGAACTTCTCTCTTCAAATCTTCTACCACTTTTCCAGAGGAACGTTGATAAGTATTACACTCAACCCTTAATATCCTCTCGCGATTCTGTCGTTCGATATCTAAAGGTCCGGAGACTTCATAAATAGTGGCTATATTAGAAAGTTTTATTTGTCTCTGACTCACAGGAGAAACTATGGATAAATTTTCAATATCTTCTATTTTCTGCCGCGAAGATTCTTCAAGCCTTACATATATATCATAGGTTTCTCCTTTTTCGCGATACTTTGTAGCTGTCGAACCCTGAATATAGGTATTCAAACTACTGGCGATGGTGTTCATGTTAAGACCAAGCACAGCAGCTTTTTCTCTGTCGATATCTATCTTCAGTTCGGGTAAATGTAATTCTCTAGAAATAGAAACATCCACCGCCCCTTTAGTATTTTCCATAATGCCCTTTATCTTATTTGCAACTATATCCGTATCTTCAAAAGAATGGCCAATAATTTCTACCTGCACTGCTTTACCACCCATTCCCGTAATCATTCTACCGATAGGATTGCCTGACTGAACATCTATCTTCAAAACTCCCGGGATCTGTTTTATGCTACTGCGTAGCACCTGGGCTATATCCCAGACCGAACGTTTGCGTTCGGTTTTAGGAACAAGTTTTGCTCCGGCAGTAATAATGTTTTCTCCGGAAGTTTGCCCCATAGCCCTACCAGTTCCAGGAACTGAACCTGTGCGGACAAAATAAAACAACGCTTCTGGTATGTCCCTTTTAAGAATTGCTTCTACTCTTTTTGCTACGCTGTCGCTTTCTTCCAAGCGAGTGCCCAAAGGAAGATGGATAGTAAAACGCACGTCTCCAGTGTCTTCTTCAGGAGCAAATTCGTTCTCTATAAAGGACGTAAGTGTCATAGTGGCAAAAAATGCAACCATAAAACCTATAAGCACTAATTTCTTATGACGCAAACACCAACCAAGAACGCGCGAATAATGTTCTTCCCATGACTTAAACATATTCTCGGAGAATGTATAGAATTTAAAGAAAGATTTTGATCTTCTTGCGGAATTATAAACACTCGTCATCCATTTAGAGCATAACATCGGGCTAAACGTAGACGCGGTAAATAAAGAACCTATAAGCGTAACCATTACAATTACTGCTAATTCACTGAAGAAAATACCGATTACGCCAGGGATAAAAAGCATGGGCAAGAATACAACAACAGTAGTAAGTGTCGAGGCGGCAATTGCTAAAAACATCTCTTGCGCTCCGAAGATTGCCGCTTCAATAGGCCTATTCCCCCTCTCCAACTTTCTATATATATTATCCACAATAACTATAGCATTATCTACAACCATACCCGCAGCAATAGCTAATGACGAAAGACTGATCGTATTTATGGTACGGCCACTTAAAAATAAATAGATAAAAGAAATGAGCAGCGAAAATGGAATAGTCAAAGCGATGATTAAACTGGGTAAAAACTGCCGCAGGAAAAACCATACTACAAAAACCACCAACAGAATACCCAGATATACTGAAGATTTAA
>JAQTPJ010000116.1 GCA_028712915.1 Candidatus Omnitrophota bacterium | reverse complement strand
GCCCATGAGAAAAATAAAAGTCTATACTCTGCCCAAGGGGTTCCATTTGCGCAGCATAATAAAGATATGGCGAAAGGGTTAGCATAATGGGATATGACATAGCGCTTTCCAAGGCATGGTCAGAACTGGAAAGTCTTGCAAAAAACAGGCAGATAGAGGTAAGATTATTAGCAGATAACTATCAGGTTGATTTAGCAAACAGGCGTATTTTATCTTTATCCTGCAATGTCCCCGCGAAGGAATATTTAAGTATTTTAATACTGCACTACCTGGCAAAGAAACTGCAAGGATTGCCTGTTGTGGGTGATGAATGGATTGATTTCAGGCAGTTAGATGGCGGGCAGGGTTATTACCCTGCGTTTAAAAAACGGGTAGCCTTAACCATTGTAAAAAAATATGGCGCAAATCCGCAGGCCCTTTTAGGTTTGAATGAGCGTTTTAAAATAGAAAAGGCGGATTTCGCCGATGTAAGTATAGTCTTGGATGTATTTGATAATGTGCCTGTGCTTATCGAGCTATGGAAGGCCGATGAGGAATTCAGCCCTGAAGTGAATATGCTATTCGATAAGAGCATAAAGGATATATTTTGCACGGAAGACATTGTTATATTAGCTGAAACCGTAGCGCATAGCATTTGAATTTAATGGTAAAATTATGCAGGACATAAAAGCCAGATTTATTGAAAGCATACCAAGGACTCAGACGGTAACGAGCTTTAGATTTTCTCCGGGCCAGAAGGTTGATTTTATACCCGGGCAGTTCCTGCAGGTTATTTTTGACGAATCCAATATATCTAACAGGGAGCTGAATAAATACCTTTCTTTTTCTTCTTCGCCCGCGAAGGAATATATCGAAGTTACCAAGAGATTGAGTGAGAGTCAGTTCTCGCAGAGGCTGAAAAGCCTAAATCCGGGAGATGAAATCTTACTGAAGGCTCCGCTTGGCAGCTGCGTTTTTAAAGAAGAGTACAAAAAAATATGTTTTTTGATAGGCGGCATAGGCATTACGCCTGTGATTTCCATACTGGAATATCTTACGGAAAATAAATCCGAAACAGATGCGGTATTATTTTATTCCAACAGGACAGAAGAAGAGATAGCCTTTAGGAAGGAATTGGACCATTGGCAGTCTGTTAACGATAAGATTAAGATAGTTTACGCTTTGACTGATTCCCAGCCTAAAGACAAGCGATGCGTTTTCGGCAGGATAGACGAAAGCCTGATAAAATCCAGGATGAGCGATTTGGGCGAAAGGATAGTATTTATCTTTGGGCCGCCGGTAATGGTAGGTGCGATGAACAAATTGTGTTTGGATATGGGCTGCAGCAAGGATAATATTAAGACAGAGAATTTTATAGGTTATTGATTATAGATTATAGATGATGAAAGGATAGATAATGCCTAAAGCAAAAGTATTAGATAATATTTACTGGGTGGGCGCGGTTGATTGGAACGTCAGGAATTTCCACGGATACACGTATTCTACCAAAAGAGGCACTACATATAATGCGTATTTAATTTTGGATGATAAGGTTACTTTGGTGGATACTGTTTACGCTCCATTTGCAGAGGAGATGATAGAGAAAATCAGAGAGATAATTCCTCCCGAGAAAATAGACTATATTATCGCCAATCACGTTGAGATGGATCATTCCGGAGCCCTGCCGCACATACTCAAACTTTGCCCTAAGGCAAAAGTATTCGGCACGGCAAAGTGTAAAGAGGGTTTACAGAAGCATTATTACGGCAACTGGGATTTTAAGGTTGTAAAAACACAGGATAAGTTGAAATTAGGCAAGAGGACGCTTGAATTTATTGAGGCGCCCATGATTCATTGGCCGGACAGCATGTTTAGCTACATTAAGGAAGATGAATTGCTTCTGCCTAATGACGCTTTTGGCCAGCACTACGCAACCAGCAGGAGATTTGATGACGAAGTCGATGGGTATGCGCTTATGGATGAGGCGGCAAAATATTACGGCAATATCCTTTGGCCGCTGAGCTCGTTAATTTACAAGAAAATCCAGGATTTGTTAAAATTAAAAATACCCATAAAGATGATTGCGCCCAGCCACGGCATTATCTGGCGCAAGGATCCCATGAAGATAGTAAACGCCTATCTGGATTGGGCGAATAATACCGCCAAGCCGAAAGTAATCATGGTTTACGAAACGATGTGGCAGGCTAGCGCCAAGATGGCCAGGAAAATAGCGGAAGGTATAGCCGAAGAAGGCTTGGACGTAAAGATTTTTGACATAAACCAGTCCGACCGCACAGAAGTAATAAAAGAGATGCTTGATGCCAAAGGATATGTTATCGGTTCATCAACACATGATAATGAAATGCTTCCTGAGATAGCGGGCTTTTTGCATTTTTTGAAAGGGCTTAAGCCGAAAAACAGGATTGCCTGCGCATTCGGTTCCTATGGCTGGGCAGGCGGCGCGGTTAAGAATATTGAAGACAGCCTGAAAGAAACCGGCATAGAGATAGCGCAGCAGCCGATTTCCGCCAGGTATGTTCCTGACGAGAATGAATTAAAATCCTGTTATGAATTTGGCAGGAATTTTGCCAAGAAAATAAAACCAACCAATTAACAGAGGAGATGTGTTATGGATAAGTATCGTTGTACGGTATGCGGGTATATTTACGATCCGGCAATAGGCGATCCCGATAACGGCATAAAACCCGGCACTTCTTTTGAGGCTTTGCCTGATGCCTGGGTTTGCCCTGAGTGCGGGGTAGGTAAGGATATGTTTGAGAAAGTGTAGTAAGGTTTTGTTATGAAATTATCCCGGGAAATAATCAGTTTTTTAGAAGAGCAGGGTTTTGTCATAGTTTCCACCATTGACGAAAAAGGCAGACCTCATAATTCCTGCAAAGGAATGGTAAAAATATCGAGTGACGGCAAGGTATTTTTATTAGATGTTTACAAGGCAAAGACGCTGGAGAATTTAAACAGGAATCATAATATGAGCATTACTGCCGTAGATGAACATAAATTTAGGGGTTATTGTCTTAAGGGCAAGGGTTCGATATTGGGCGCGGACGAATTGGATGCCGATACCTTGAAGTCATGGGAAAATAAAATTACCAGCAGGACAACCCAGCGGCTGTTGAAGAATGTGCGTGGAGAAAAAGGCCATTCGCGCCATCCGGAGATTCAGCTGCCCAATCCAAAATATATGATTTACATGGAGGTAGAAGAAGCGCTTGATTTGACGCCGCGCAAACTGAAATAGTTTAATCGTATTAATTTAACAGGAGGTTTATTATGAAAGGTTTTGCGTGTAAAGTTTGCGGATACATTTCTATTAACGGGAGCGCGCCGGACAAATGCCCTGTCTGTGGTGCGCCCAAAACATCTTTCGTAGAAAAACAGGATGCTATAAAGACAGCAAAGGATGAGGCGAAGCTGTCGGAAAAACATACGCCGGTTATCGTCGTGGAAAGAAAGTGCGGATTGTTAGGCGATGGATGCGTCGATGTGCATGCCAAAGTAGGAAGCGTCGAGCACCCTATGCTGCCTGAACATCACATTATTCATATTGATTTCTACCTTGATAATGAGTTCATCGCAAGAATACACCTGACTCACGAGAAACTACATCCTGCGGGAGCATTGCATCTTAAAGCAGCAAGCGGTAAATTATCAGTCATCGAATTATGCAATTTGCATGGCGCCTGGATTAACGAGGAAAATTTATAAGCGAGGCCACGACTTAGTAAAACTAAGCCGTTTTAGTTAAGTTTACCCAAAATTCCGTTTTTCCGTGATTACAAAGGAGGTTTTGTCATGGCAGATTTAAAACAAAGAGTAGAAGAGGCATTGAACGATATAAGGCCGTCATTGCAGGCAGATGGCGGGGATTTGGAATTGCTTAGCGTCAGCGACGACGGCATAGTTACTTTGAAGCTGACCGGCGCATGCAGCGGCTGTCCCATGTCGCAGATGACTTTGAAGATGGGC
>JAQTPJ010000115.1 GCA_028712915.1 Candidatus Omnitrophota bacterium | reverse complement strand
CCTTCAAATTTAGGCGGGCTGCAGCTGGTCAAGCAATATATGGCGGAAGAGATTGGCGTAGAAGACGGCGAGATCATAGCGGTAAGCAAAGGCCTGCACTTATACGAGTATTCCTGGGAATTAGCCAAAATCCGCACCAAAAAAGACATAAAAATAGTCTAAAAATCTATCCTAGTTCTCCAAAGGTAATATCTAAGCAGGTTCCCCCGATATCTATTGACATTCCTTTCGATCTTATTGTAAAATAGGTGCCTATGTTTATCCCCACGCTCAGGCGTGGGGTATATTTGAAAATTCCCCATACGCCTGCCTGACGGCAGGCAGGTGAGTATGGGGTAAGAATTATATAATACATGATTAAAAAGCATAATATTACTATTTTAGGCGATGGCGGGTGGGGAACTACCTTGTCCATATTGCTTAACAGAAAAGGGTATAATGCCTGCTTGTGGAGTGTTTGTCCTAAGTATGCGCAACTGTTAAGGAATAAGAGGATTAACCCCAGGTTCCTGAAGGGTATTAAAATACCTAAAGGGATTTATATAACTTCTGAAATCAGAAAGGCTTTAGACTATTCCAAAACCGTGATTCTGGCAATTCCTTCTCAGTACCTGCGCGGAGTTTTAAAGGACGTAGAATGCATTAGCCTAAAAGATTATTTATTCTTAAGCGTAATAAAAGGCATTGAAAACAAGACACTTATGCGCATGTCAGAAGTGATTAAGGATGAGCTGGGAAATGTTAATCTGGCTGTGCTTTCAGGGCCTAATATAGCCCATGAGATAGCCCTGGGAAAGCCAGCTGTTTCTGTTGTCGCATCTGATAATAGCCGTGTAACCGGATATTTTCAGGATTTGCTTATGTGCGGGAATTTTCGTGTTTATACAAATGATGACGTGGTGGGGGTGGAGTTAGGCGGCAGCCTGAAGAACATAATCGCTTTAGCCTGCGGGATTTCCGACGGGCTTAATTTAGGCGCGAACGCAAAGGCGGCGCTCCTTACGCGCGGATTGGTTGAAATCAGCCGTTTAGGCATGGTTATGGGCGCAAAGAAAGAAACGTTTTTCGGAGTAAGCGGATTAGGGGATTTGGTTACCACATGTACCAGCGTTTATTCCAGGAACAGGTTTGTAGGGGAAGAAGTATCCAAAGGGAAAAGTTTATCGCGTATAATACATAAGATGAAAATGGTAGCGGAAGGAGTTACTACTACAAGGGCGGCTTATAAATTATCCAAAAGATACAATGTGGAGATGCCCATCACAGAAGAAATATACAAGGTTTTATATAAAAATAAATCACCCCAGCGAGCGTTGAGGGATTTGATGTTGAGGAGAAAGAAAGCAGAGGCGATAAACTAATTATTATGAAGATAATCAGGGCACAGAAAATTATCCTCGTGGCTATTGTCTGTTTATTTGTGTTTTCTAGCTACGTGAGGGCAGTTGTCAATGAGGAGCAGGTTAAGTTTGATGTGTCGAGTATAGCCCTGTTTAAGAATATACTTCGCAATATAAGCGAGTGGCCAGTGATACTAACTTATAGGGTAAAGCCCATTGGTAAATATATCTACCAGGATTATTATTATGATACTCCCGATATGACCCTTTTTAGATTAGGTTATTCATATCGCTTCAGAATAAGAGACAAAGGAAAAGAGAACATAGAATATGGTTTGCAGTTTAAAAGTGAATACGACCCAGGTAACAACGAGAGTTTTAAACGCTTAGAAATCGACAATGTTATCCCTGATAATATGGCTCAGGAAATAATGAGCGGTAAGTGGTTAGAGGCAGTCTCGGATAAATATGACATCCATGTCATAAAAGAATTTTTAGACTTCTTGAATAATAATGGTATTCCCCCTAATGCGCTGTCGCCAGTGCTTCATGCTGACCAAAAAAGAGATAGGTTTAGTCTTAAAGAGAACGGCATGCTTCATTTTGAGATATCTTTGGATGAGTGTGTTTTTAGTTTAATCAATGACACCGAAAAGAAGCAATATGAATTTTCCCAGCTTGAGTTTGAAAATAAATATAGAAAAGGGATTCCTTCGGAAGACCAGAAAAGAATAGATGATTTAATAGGATATTTTACGCAGAGTTACAATGTTAGTATAGCAAGGAATTCTAAATATAAGACTGCTATATTAGAACTTACGAAGAGATAATTAGACAAATAAAACAAAGCGGGGAGTGGCTCAGTTTGGCTAGAGCACCTGAATGGGGTTCAGGGGGTCGGCGGTTCAAGTCCGCCCTCCCCGACTTTTTTGAAAGAAGGTAGGTTGATATGAAAAAAGTAAACATAGGGATAATCGGTTTAGGCACAATCGGAAAAGGCGTATACAAGATTCTTTTGCAGCGAAGAGAATTTTTCAAGAGGAAATACGGCATAGACTTTCATATAGCCAAGGTCTGTGACAAGAACGCTAAAATCAGAAAGCGGCTCAACATAAAACCCAAAATATTTACCAGCAGCTTTCAGAATGTCATTTCCGACAAGAATATCGACGTTGTAATCGAGCTTATCGGAGGGATAAACCCCGCCAGGGATATTATTCTGCGTTCTTTACAGTCAGGCAAGAAAGTTATTACCGCCAATAAAGCCCTTCTGTCGCAGGATTTGTCGCTTATTTTATCCGCGGCCAAGAAAAATAAAACCCAGATCCGTTTCGAGGCTTCTGTCTGCGGCGGAATACCGATTATAAAATCGCTTACAGAAGGTTTGGTCTGCGACCGCATTGAAAGCATGGTCGGAATAATAAACGGCACGAGCAATTATATCCTTTCCAGGATGATGCAGGAGGAGTGTTCTTTCTTCGAGGCTCTGGCAGAGGCCAGAAAGAAAGGTTTTGCGGAGAGGAACCCCTCGCTGGACATAAAAGGTTTTGACTCGGCGCATAAATTATCTATCCTTGCTTATCTGGCATTTGGCAAGTATGTCAGCCAGAAGGATATTTACGTAAAAGGCATAGAGGATATTTCGCCTTTAGACATAAAATACGCCAAGGAACTTGGTTTGGTTATTAAATTGCTGGCTATCGCGAAAAAGGTGGACAAAAATGTTTTGGAGGTCAGAGTGCATCCTGCTTTAATTCCCAGGATCCATCCTTTGGCTAACGTGGGCGGAGTTTTTAACGCCGTCTACGTAAAAGGAGAACTGGTGGGCGATATGCTGTTTTTCGGCAAGGGAGCAGGCCAGATGCCTACTGCTTCAGCGGTTATCAGCGACTTATTTGATTTAGCGATGGGCAAAGGTTCTGCTGAGTCTCCGCAGAAAGACATAATCAAGAAAATAAAAAGGATAGATAACATACAGTCAAAATATTATATCCGTTTTATGGCTATAGATAAACCCGGCGTCCTGGCTAAGATTTCAGGCGTCCTGGCCAAACGGAAAATCAGCATCGCCTCTGTTACCCAGACTGAAAGGCAGAGGGCAAGGGTGGTGCCTGTGGTAATGCTTACTCATGATGTCAGGGAAAAAGATATTAGGCTTGCCCTGGAAGAAATCGACAGGCTCGCCATAATCAGGAAGAATAGCGTGGTAATTCACAGAGAGGAGTTTTAAAAGATGTATTGGAAAGGCGTAATCGAGAGATACAGGAACTTTCTTCCGGTAAGCAATAAAACTCCCGTGATATCTTTGAATGAAGGTAATACTCCGCTTGTGTTTAGCAAATTCTTAAGCGCAATTACCAATTGCGACGTCTACTTGAAATACGAAGGCGCAAATCCCACAGGTTCATTTAAAGACAGGGGTATGACCTTGGCTATTTCCAAGGCGAAGGAAGAAGGCGCTAAGGTTGTTATGTGCGCTTCCACGGGGAATACCTCGGCGTCGGCAGCGGCATATGCGGCAAGGGCTGATTTAAAATGCGTGGTATTAATTCCCGAAGGCGCTATAGCCTTAGGCAAATTGTCGCAGGCATTGATTCACGGAGCAAAGGTTTTGGCTGTGAAAGGTAATTTTGATG
>JAQTPJ010000114.1 GCA_028712915.1 Candidatus Omnitrophota bacterium | reverse complement strand
CCTGCCTTGATCTTGTCTATCGCCAAATAGAGCACATCGCCTTTCCTTTTAGCGGCATCCTCGTCGGAAAATAACGGCACTGCCTTCTGGTATGTCTCGGCTTGTTTTTCGCCAATTAAGGCGGCTAAACCTTTTCCTAATGCCTTTTTTTCCATATCGTCATCTCCTCTGGTTAATTCAAAAATCAGAATTAAACCGCTTGAGTCAAATTATCGCTTGGCGCCGGCGGCTGTTTTTCTACACGCTGCTCTATTTCGTTCGCCGTGACTTCCCTGGCCAATTCGTCGTATTTGTCAGCGCCTATGGACGCACGGTCATAAAAATATATCGGCTTACCAAATCCGGGCGCCTCTGACAAACGGATGCTGCGAGGTATTATCGTGCGAAACACCTTATCCTTAAAAAAATTGCGAGTCTCATTGATTACCTCGGTAGTCAAATTTGTCCTGAAATCCGCCATAGTTAAAAGAACTCCTTCTATCTCCAATTTCTGATTAAACCTTTCTTTAATCAGATTTATTGTTTTTAATAATTGGCCCAGCCCTTCCAGGGCGAAATATTCGCACTGCACAGGGATAATCACCGAGTCGCAGGCAACCAATGCATTAAGCGTTAGAAAGCCGAGCGACGGCGGCGCGTCAATTATAATATAATCATAATCCTGCCTGATGGAGTCTATTATAACCAACAGATTTTTCTCTCTTAGAGGCGAATCTGCTAATTCTAATTCAGCTCCTATCAGGTTTATGTCAGATGGAATTACCTGAAGCCTATCAACGCAACTCTTTACTAATGAAGAGGTTACGTCAAAATCATTTATCAAAACGTCGTAAATTGTGCCTTTTAAGGAGCTCTTTTCGATACCCAAGCCGCTGGTGCTATTGCCTTGCGGGTCTAAATCAATCAGCAATACTTTACGGCCTTGGACAGACAGGTAGGTGGAAAGATTTATGGCGGTAGTGGTCTTGCCTGTTCCGCCTTTTTGATTACAGATTGCGATTACTTTTGCCATACCTAATTAGTTTCCACGTGGAAACTAATCTATTGTATCCTTGCTTTATGATGTCTGTATGTCTTCCAGTTTCCACGTGGAAACTGGAAGTTTTATACATTTTAGCCCACAAAACTAAACTCGTCAAGCGTCTTTTTGCTTTACGGTTACGCGGATTTTAGCGTACTTTCCACCTGGCATGCCGAACAAACCCATCTTGGGTTCAGCAAGCACCTGTATATCAACGTCTCCTCGGGACACTTGTAATATCTCGAGGGCTTTTTCTATTGCCTCTTCTACTGTCTTTGCTTCAACTTCAATAGGACCTGTCGCCATACTAATACTCTTCTTCTTAAGCCTTAACTTTTAATATCTTCATCTGAAAGACCAACATTAAAACGCTGTTGAACGACCAGTATAATACCAGGCCCGCAGGCATATGATAAAATATTATACCAAAAAACACAGCCATAAACAAACTCATTATTTTTTGCTGTTTGGCTGTATCTGATGTTTGTAATGCGTTGGTAGTCGTCATCTTCTGTTGGATAAGCATCGTAACTATCATTAGTAAAGGTAAAAGGTTTAGTTCGTTTCCTATGACGGGAAAGCTCTGTTTAAATATAAACAACCTGTCCGGCTCAGCCAGGTCTTTAATCCATAAAAATCCTGCGCCCTTTAGGTCAATAAGCCTCATCATTGTCTGATACAAAGCGATAAAAATAGGCATCTGTAATATCATGGGCAGGCAGCCGCCAAAAGGATTGATTTTCTTCTCTCGATACAGCTCCAGCATTTCTTTATGCATGCGTTGCTGATTATCTTTATATTTTATCTTAAGCTCCTCCACAAGGGGCTGGATTTCCTGCATCTTCTTCATAGAGCTAAAGCTCTTTATGCTTAAAGGCGAGAGCACTATAAACACTAATAAGCTGAATAAGATTATAGCCATACCCCAGTTTTTGCTCACTTTATAAAGCATCCTTAGGGCTCCTAACAGCATATGTGATAAGGGATCAAACATGCCAAAATTCACGATTTGGTCTGTTCCGCTGCCTAGCCGCTCGATTAATTCCGGCTGCTGAGGGCCTATATATAAAAGGTAGGAATGTTTGATTCTCTGGCCGGGCAACAATTCAAAGGCAGGGGATTCCAGAAAATAACTAACCGTTCCAGCGTTGACGCTCTTGTTGATCCCACCAGTTTCCTGCAGTGGTTTTACAATGCTGCAAAAATACCTATCCCTAATCCCAATCCACTGAATTTTATCATTTACGCTTTTGGGGTTAAACCTGAAAAAATTGTTTCGTAACACTCTGTCGGGTAAGGAGATAGATAATTCGATGTATCGTTCTTCCGCGGGATTTTTTCTACGGACTGCTTCATCTATAGAGCCAAGATTAAAATTATATTTTGTGTATCTATTTATTCCTGAATGGTTTACAAACTCTATATCCATCTCCAGGATGTATTGATCTTCTGTAAATTTATATGACTTTATAATCTCTATGCCTGTGGCTGTATCATCATAACTCATAGAGGTGTAATGAGTTGCATTACTTTTTGTAAATTCTTTTCCTTGCCATTCGGCTAAAAGTCCAATATTGGAATGGAGCAGGGGGGCATCGTAAGAATTAAGGATGCTCTCTTTGATTCCTGAACCAAATAAATTAACAGAAAGAGTGAGGTCGCTATTTGTGAAAGTGCTTAGTTTTTCCGAGGTAGGAAGAGATTCAATGATGGGCATTGCCAAAGAAGGCGAGCCAACATCAGCCTTTGCCTGAAAAGACGCGCTGCTTGTTGACGTTGTCAACGGCGCCTGGACTGGCTGCTGGCTATATTGTTGCAGGGGCTGCTGAGGGCCAAAGCGGGAAACTACCGCTGAATAGGTCATCAGTACCAATATTGATAAAATTATGGCTAAAAATAACCGTTTTTCCATAAATATAAGCTATTTAGCAACCGGGTCGAATCCGCCGCGGGAGAAAGGATGGCAGCGGCTTATCCTGGACAAGCCTTTCAGCATGCCCTTTAACAAGCCGTGACGGGAAACTGCTTCTTCGCAATACAGGGAACAGGAAGGGGCAAACCTGCAATGGTTACCCAAAAGAGGAGATACTGATATCCTATAAAGCCTGATTATCCGTAAAACTATTTTTCTTATCACGGTTTCTTAGACGGTAAGCTTGTGTCTGCCTTTTTGGCGCCTTAACTTTAAGACGCTTCTCCCGCAAGCCGTGCGCATCCGTCGACGAAAACCGTGCCTGCGTTTACCTTTGATATTAGTTGGTGTCTTGAGATTCTTTTTCATAAGTGAGCAATTATAACATAACTCAAACCATAGTCAAGAAAACTTTTAATTAATGGAAAACTTGCTTGATTCTGAGGCAATACCTGCCTGGCGGCAGCCAGGTGCCAAAGAACTATGGCTTTAGAAATCCGCCTGATTCGGAAAATTTTTTTTCAGCACAAGCTTAACCCTTTAATTTGTAGAAAGTTTGCGGCCTGCAAATTTTTCTTGAAAAATAATCTTTCTTTGTTATAATGGGTAAACCTCAGAAAAAAATTCTGTTATAAAATAAGTAAAATTTGTTTAGCATTGATTGCCAGAATTTGCGACGAGGTATCTCGGATTTTCCGTTGTGGAAAAGTTGTGGATATTGTTAACAACTCAATGTAGGATATATATCTAGGATCATGCAGGATATAACAAAAATTTGGAGTCAGGCGCAAACTGCCATAAAATCACGCATAGGAGAAATCGCCTTTAACACCTGGTTCGGCACTGTCAAAATAAAAGGCGACAAGGCCAATAATCTCACTCTGGAGGTCCCGGACAGTTTCTTCAAAGAATGGTTCACGACCCACTACCTGGAACTTACCAATGCGGCGGTAAAAGAGGCAAGCGGGCAGGAGAGCCTAATCCAGCTAGAGGTAAATCCCAGCATCATTAAAAAGGAAAAAAAGGATAAACTTCAGGTCTTTGATTCGCTCATGAAAGAAGCATCAACCGACACCGTCAGG
>JAQTPJ010000113.1 GCA_028712915.1 Candidatus Omnitrophota bacterium | reverse complement strand
TGGCTCAATTCTTTTAACGGATAAATTTCTCTTAATTTTATTCTTTGGCTGGCTTGCGAAAGTAGCGGCAGATTCCTTATCATCACCTTCCAGGATTTCAAAGAATTGCTTTGCTGTGGATAATTGGAATTGTTTTTCTCCAACCGTCTTAAACCAAACGAACATCATCCCGCCATCAAGCCTTACAACCCTGCCTATTCCCAATGCCTTATGCCGGACCGTATCGCCTATTTCAAAGCCATATAAAGAAGATAAAGTAAACTTGGCAGGAGAAGGTGTTTTTTCTGTTCGTTTTTGTTCAGACGCTTCGTATCTTTGCACTACCCTATCGTCATCGTCGTCTCCATAATATTCTCCTGCAAAAAATCCTCTCTTTGCCCCTATGGGTCGGTTGACCAATACCTTACTCATCTTTTCTGCCGCCTTCTGTTTGGCGTTGCTCTTTGCTTCTTCTATCCAACCATTCAACAGGATGATAAAATCAAGGCTAAAAATATCTTTTAGTTCAGAGGATAAACGGTCATCTACCTCGGCTATATTTTCTACCTTCATTCTCTTTCTCCGCATCTTGCTCTCTGATTTTAATGAATGGATGCCCTCCTTATTGTGCCTACGCCCTCTTAATATTAAAAAAGCATAAACCATAAGCCAAGCCTGATATTCTTTGTCTTTCTCCCTGTCAACGCCCATTTTCGCTAAGACATATTTCTTAATGCACGACTCAATTTTCTCTAACTCTACCGGCGATTTGATAAATGAGTCTTTGATAATAAAGCCTATTTCCTCTTCTTTCTCTCTCAACAACTCCTTTATTTTTGCTATAATCGCGCTCTTATCCCTGCTATGCTCTTTCCATCCATATTTTTTTGATAGTTCCCGGATATTACAATAAGTCTTTTTGTCTTGCTTGCTATCTTCGTATTTCAAGAATACTCTGGATAAAAGTTCTTCTTTAATAATCCCAAGAACGCCTTCTGACCGTAATATATCCGGGATAGCGCCGCTGCAGCCGTTGCCGTTTTCTGCAACTTCATCCTGCCACGCCAGGCCCATTGCCAGGGCGGTTGCTGCCGCAAATCCGACTGCGGCGGGGATATTAAGAAACCAGCCGCCCAGAACCAGCAATCCTGCTGTCAGAACAACCACGTTTCTTATTAATTTCCTTATAATTATCAGAGCTTGCGGATTGTTAGGGTTGCTCAATCCTAAGGCTATTCCCGAGTCTTCCCTGCCAACCTTGGCAATCATCGCCGGCTCTCTTCCATCGTTTCCTAGATCCAAAAGGTCAAACTTGCCAACTCTTTCCAAATCTGGCTTTAAACGAAGGGACTGCGTCTTGTTTAACTGCTCCTTTATCTTTTCTATCGAAGAGGGGAATATAAAGAATATGCGATTTCTCTGAGTGGCTAACCTGACGCCTTTTATCGAAAGTATAGTATTAATTATTCTTTGGGCCTCGAAACTTATGACTCCATAATTAAAGAGTTTAGACGCAAGAGAGGATTTTGCCCCTTCTGTTGTTTTTGGCCTGATATCGCCTAACTGTTTCATAATGCTTTTTATTACGCTCTTGCCTTTTATTTCACTCTCCCTACAGATTCTCAGCATGTGAATAACCTGATTGGGTTCGTCTACATAATAAATAACCGCTGATTTCTCAAACCGTTCGAACTGGCAGCCGTAGCCGTATAAATGCAAGCTCTTTCCTATTCTTGGATTATGCTTAATCAAATCGACCTTATTTTGTAATCTTATTTTGAGCGGCTCATTTAAATCTTCTTTGTCCTTTTCAGCCTGCTCGCTAAAGACTACACGGTAAGGCTGTGACTTTATTTCAGCATTTTCCACCGGCGAGCTTATGGAAGAATCAAGCTCTATTTTTATTTGAAATTCTTCCGGAATCAGCATCGCTAATTTAGTCACTCGCTCTATGCTTCCTAATAGCGCTTGCTGATCAATGGCATTATTGCCTTCGGCAAGATAGCTCTGCAATTCAAACAATGGCCTGCCTTTAAAACTCTGAAGCGCCTCTATCATTAAAATATCTTGCATAGCTTTAGCACGCAGGTCTTCATTGGTAGTTATTATCACAGCCAAACAATGCTGTTGGCTTACAAAATCTATCCGCATCAGCCTCTTGCGGGCGTCTATTATTACCCATCCTTTATGGACTTCTCCGGCATGTCCAGCTACTTTTAATCTCTCTCCTTGCTCAATATCAACCCTGCCTTTAAGACCATAAATATCGGCAAAACCTCTCAATTGCTCCTTCGTACCACGTGTATCTCCCCAGGATGCAACCATTATAAGCCCTTTTCTATTGAGCAAAGAACGCAACATGGCTATTGGCCATTCATTCGGCTCGAGCGGTAGCGGTTCATACGAGAAACTCCAATCGTAAAGATTAACCTGGCAGGGTTCCTTAAGTGGATCGCCTACGCGAATTTCGGTAAACAACCCCTTATTTCTCCGTTTAACCCATTTCACAATTTTCGGGCTGATGTCGGTATAAACTACCTTTGCGCCTTGACGGCCTAAATCGCCTAACCAATCTCCGAAATAGCCGGCAAAACCAAATACCACATCGTTTTTTTCAATGCCCAGTTTGGCCAAAATATCCTCATCTCTCGGAGCTGTTGACTGATGAGGAAAGGCACACCTTAAACTTCTGTTAAAACCACTGATATCCCTTTTAGCTATTATTTTGGCTAAATCAGGCACCAGAACCACCGGCGAAGAGGAATATCTACCGCGATAATGCGTCTGAATAGTCACCCGCCTTAAATCTTCATTTATGGGCTCTACTATGATATTATCAATTCCGCTATGCCACTGCGTATAGATATTCGCATATAGGCAGATAGCCGATCCTTGGGTATACGTGCTGCTTAAAATTTTATCTCCTTCCTGGAGAGCCTGTTGCCTATCGCAGGAAATAACTTCATCCAGCCTTAACGATAATCTGAAATAATTAATCTCGGCAATACCGCCTTGCCTGCTGCTTGATATTTCATAATGCCTTGCCGCTACTCCTTTTATATACTGCTCTAACGCCTCATCCCCTAAATTAAGGCAATATATATTATCAAAATCAAAAGCATTCCTCTTCCTTAACTCCGCGAGATTATTTGACTCAGAGAGATAATAGTCGTACCTGTCGGGAAAAATACTCCCAAGCAAACTGTCTAAGAACTTATATTCTGCTACTCTATGCATAACATCTTTATTCGGATTCAACTTAAAGATACTGACCCCCGATCGGAGAAAACTCTTATCCCTGATAAATTCAAATGTATTTTTATTTGTTACCGGCGAGGAGGCGCGTTCAAGTAGGGCTTCGGCCTCGCTCAACGATAGTCCTGAGCGAACGGAGAGAATTAAAGGGCTTGAGGACACCTGCCCTAGCAACTGCATATAAGCATCTAAACTTTGTAACAGCTCTCCTGTCTCAACACCCAGAATATCCGCTGCTTTTTCATATTCCCCGTCAGCGATTAACTCTGTAACAGCAGATATCAAGTTTTCCTGTCCCTTGCCTACTACGATAGGAAGAAGCGCATCCTCTTGCTTTGCTAACCCTAAGGTATATTGTTCAATCCCTCCTTTAACCTTTAGCCCTTCAACTCTGCCTTGTTGAAAACCAAATTTCTCCAAAAGCCTGCGGCTATATAGTTCATTTTTTGCTCCCGGCTCTACAAGAGCCAAAATCCCTGCGCCTTCACAATCAAGCCTGTCCATCAACCCTTCTATCTGGCGCAAGGCATAGCCTAACAATGCCGGGGCAATCTTTTTAATCCGGCAATCTTGATTAACCGCTATTTCCTGGATATAGGCAGAAGCGACAAAGTCATTTGCTATAACTACGCAAAAACAATAGGCTATAACCTTATCTTCTGAGTTGCGCAGGACCCAAATAAAAAACACAGGCTCATCAAAAGATAGCTTACCCTGCGATAAGAAGCTTTTCATGTTCTGTATATAGTTTTCAAGGTGAAGGCGCGAGCTGGTAATGAATTCTTCG